>DSAV01000062.1 GCA_011046295.1 Deltaproteobacteria bacterium
ATAAGGAGGGGTTCCCGAGCGGCCAAAGGGAGCAGACTGTAAATCTGCCGGCGGAGCCTACGGAGGTTCGAATCCTCCCCCCTCCACCATGGATTTTGAAGCTGGAACAAGCGGGAGTAGCTCAGTGGTTAGAGCGTCAGCCTTCCAAGCTGAGGGTCGCGGGTTCGAATCCCGTTTCCCGCTCCAGGTATTAAAAAAAGAAGGGCAAAAGCCTTAAATATTTTGCCCACGTAGCTCAGTCGGTAGAGCACATCCTTGGTAAGGATGAGGTCACCAGTTCAATCCTGGTCGTGGGCTCCAGTCAAAAGGGAGATTTATGCGCAGTAATATTATTTTGGCCTGCACGGAATGCAAACAACGGAATTATACCACGACTAAAAACAAGCGTACCATGCAAAACCGTCTGGAAATTAAAAAATATTGCAAGTTTTGCCGGGGGCACAAATTGCATAGGGAGACTAAATAGCTGATATTGGCACAGGCCAGTAGCTCTAATGGATAGAGCGCCGGACTCCAAATCCGGATGCTGGGGGTTCAAGTCCCTCCTGGCCTGCCATATTCTTTATTATAAGGATCTTGAATATATGGAACAAATAAAAGAAATGTTGCAAAAAGCAATTCAGTTTTTAAAGGATGCCAGAGCTGAGCTCAAAAGAGTAACCTGGCCGACAAGAAAACAGACTTTGGCATCAACGGCGGTCGTCTTAATTATCGTTTTTATCGTCGCGATTTATCTGGGAATAATTGATTATATTTTGGCCAAACTGGTCAGGGTTATTTTAGGTTAGCGAAATGGCTTTAACGTGGTATGTAGTGCACACATATTCCGGATATGAGAGCAAAGTAAAGATGAGCCTGCAGGAAAGAATCGAAATGGCGGGTGCGCAGGAATATTTTGCCGATATTTTGATACCGGAAGAAGATGTTGTGGAATTGGTTTCCGGGGAAAAGAAAACCTCCAAACGCAAGTTTTTCCCCGGCTATATACTGGTGCGTATGGAGATGACGGATGAGACTTGGCACATTGTTAAAAACACGCCCAAGGTAACCGGTTTTATCGGCAGTAAAGACAAACCTTCACCCATCTCCGATAAAGACGTGGAGAATCTGAAAATCAGAATTGATGAAGGAACTCTGAAACCAAAGCCAAAATTCAAATTCGATGTCGGCGATCATGTAAAAATAATTGATGGACCATTTACCAATTTCGATGGAGTTATCGACGAAATTAAACCGGAAAAAAGTAAACTGAGAGTTATTGTGAGTATTTTCGGCAGGCCTACGCCAGTAGAATTGGATTTCATCCAGGTAACACAAGGCGAATAAATAAAAGGTGGCAGATAGAAACCTTCAAAAATTTATATACAGGTGATTTTTTATGGCAAAAAAAGTTATTGCGAACATAAAATTACAAATAGCGGCAGGCAAGGCGACACCGTCGCCTCCGATCGGTCCGGCATTGGGCCAGCATGGGGTCAACATAATGGAATTTTGCAAGGCGTATAACGCGCTGACGCAGAAGCAGGAAGGTATGATCATTCCCGTGGTGATTACCGTTTATGCCGACAGATCGTTCACTTTCATTACCAGAACACCACCGGCATCCGTGCTGCTCAAGCAGGCGGCGAAAATTGCCAAGGGCGCCGGCGATCCCAAGAGGGAAAAAGTGGGTACGGTGACGGCCAAGCAGGTACAGGAAATCGCGAAGGTAAAATATGATGATTTAAACGCGGTAGATATGGAAGGGGCTGTAAAGATTATTGCCGGTACGGCAAGATCGATGGGAATAGAAATAGCGGATTAATCAATAAAGAGGTTTTTTATGTCAAATATAGGTAAACGCATATCAGCAGCTAAAACGAAAGTAGAGCCGACGAAACGTTACAGCCTGAAAGAGGCGGCAGAGATGATTACGTCCATGCCTCACGCGAAATTCGATGAGACAGTGGATGTCGCGGTTCGTCTGGGCGTCAATCCGGCTCATGCAGATCAGATGGTGCGCGGCAGCGTAGTTTTACCCAACGGCTTGGGAAAAGAGGTTCGAGTTCTGGTTTTTGCCAAGGGAGACAAGGAAAAAGAGGCCCTGGATGCCGGCGCCGATTATATCGGAAATGACGAGATTATCGAGAAAATCAAAGGCGGCTGGTTTGAGTTCGACAGAGTTGTTGCCACTCCCGATATGATGGGGACGGTGGGAAAAATCGGCAAAGTTCTGGGGCCGCGCGGTTTGATGCCCAATCCTAAAGTCGGTACGGTAACGTTTGAGGTGGCCAACGCAGTGAAAGACCTTAAGGCAGGCAAGGTTGAATTCCGCGTGGAAAAGGCGGGAATCGTGCATTCTCCTGTGGGAAAAATTTCCTTTGGCGCTCAAAAACTGAGCGAAAATATCAACGCATTAATAGAAACGGTAATAAAATTGAAACCGGCGTCAAGCAAGGGAACATATATTAAAAGTGTTTCCGTATCCAGTACAATGGGTGCGGGGGTCAAAATAGACCCTCTCGATTTTAAAGCGGCTTAGCAGAGACCTGGCTGATATAGTATAAATTTTTAGCAAAAGGTCGAAGACAGCAGGTACCATAGTTTAAACGTGAAACGGCCTGCCGAGACTCGTGAGATAAAAAGTTCGGATAATCAATTTTTTAACGGGAATCGGATATAAAAAGAATGAAAATGCCGTTTTTTCTGTATGTGCCTGCATGTTCTCCGGCCTCAAGGCAACTGAATTAATTTTGAAAGGAGGTTGATAAATTGGATCGGAGAACGAAAGAACAAGTAGTTTCCGAGCTGCACGAGAAACTTAAAGAAGCCAAGCTAGGCGTTTTAACCAGCTTCAGCGGTATGAACGTCGAGAAGATGGAATTTCTGAGGAACACTTTACGCAATGTTCGTGCCGAGGTGAAAGTCGTAAAAAATACGCTTTTGGAAATTGCTTCGAAAGATACGGATTTTAGTATTCTTTCCGAGTATTTCAAATGGCCTATTGCTATTGTGTTTGGCTATGATGATCCAGTGGAACCTACGAAGGTTCTGGTTGAATTCGCCAAGAAAAATCCGGAGCTGGAAATCAAGATAGGCGCTCTGGACGGGCAGGTTTTGACCAAAGATGACCTAGCGTCTCTGGCGGAATTGCCCGGCAGGGAAGTTCTTCTGGGCAAACTGGTTTTCGTTCTGGCGGCGGTGCCGACATCATTCGTGACGGTTTTAAGCGCGGCTCAGAGAGACTTTGTGCAAGTGCTCAACGCTTACAGTGAAAAGAAGAAAACTTTAAACTAAAAACACATACAGAAGAGAGGATAAGGAAATGGCAGTTAAAATTACAAAAGAAGATGTAATTCAATTTATTGAAGAAATGACTGTACTGGAGCTTTCCGCTCTGGTGAAAGAATTGGAAGAAAAGTTCGGCGTGTCCGCGGCGGCACCGGTAATGGCGGTCGCGGCAGGTGGAGCGGCACCGGCGGCTGCGGCGGCAGAAGAAAAGACGGAATTCGACGTTAATCTGACCGGTTTTGGCGCGGAAAAAATCCAGGTAATTAAAGTAGTCAGAGCAATTACCGGTTTGGGACTCAAAGAAGCGAAAGATTTGGTCGAAGGGGTGCCCAAGGCCATTAAAGAAGGCGTTTCAAAAGAAGAAGCCGACGATATCAAGAAGAAAATTGAAGAAGTCGGCGGTACCGTTGAGATTAAATAAAAAATTAATCTCCAATATTTTATTTATTAAAGGATGTTATGGGCAAATTTAGAAAAAATTTTGGCCGGGTTAAAAAGGTACTGGACATACCTAATTTAATCGAAATCCAGACAGCTTCTTACGAGAAGTTTCTGCAAAAAGACATAGCTGCGGGACAAAGGGGTAATCTTGGTTTGCAGGGCGCATTTAAAAGTGTTTTCCCGATTTCTGATTTCAGCGGAAAATGTTCGTTGGAGTTTGTCAGCTATAAAATTAGCGAAGTCCGGTATGATATCAAAGAGTGTATTCAGAAAGGCATGACTTATGCCGCTCCCCTGAAAATTGTGGTCAGGCTTGTTGTCTTCGATACAGACCGTTTTGCGGACACGAAAAACAACAAGGATTTAGGAGAAATGAAGCCGATCCGCGATATAAAGGAGCAGGAAATTTACTTCGGCGAAATTCCGCTGATGACGGAAAACGGCACTTTTGTTATCAACGGTACTGAACGGGTTATCGTAAGCCAGTTGCACCGTTCTCCCGGAATTTTCTTTGATCATGACAAAGGAAAGACAGTTGCGAGCGGCAAGCTGATTTTTTCGGCGCGGATTATTCCCATTAGAGGTTCCTGGCTGGATTTGGAGTTCGATTCCAAGGATATCCTTTATGTCCGGATTGACCGCCGTCGCAAAATGCCTGTTACTATCTTGCTCAAGGCCATGGGCAATTCCGCAGAGACTATTTTAAATTATTTTTATAACATTGAGAAACTTATCATCGAGGACGGCAAGCTCTATTTTGCCGCCGATGAATCCATGGCAGGCCAAAAGGCGCCCGAAGATATAAAAGATCCTAAAAGCGGAGAGGTTATTGTAAAAAAAGGACGCAAGCTGACCAAACCTCTTTTGAAAAAGGTTCTGGACGCGGGGGTCAAACGCATTGCCATCAAGGAAAGCGAGCTTGCCGGAAAGATTCTTGCCTCGGACGTCAGCGATCCCCAGACAGGTGAAATTCTTTTCCGCTGCAATGAGGAATTGCCGCCTGACGGTTTGGAAATCGCTAAAGAAAAAGATATTAATGAGATTAATTTTATTCACCTTGATGAGGACATGGAAAACACAGCTATCCGAGACACGCTTTTAATGGATAAAATCGAAACGGCGGAAGACGCGATACTGGAAATATACCGGCGTCTGCGTCCCAGCAATCCTCCCACGCCCGAGACCGCGACAAAGTTTTTCCAGAGCTTGTTTTTTGAGCCGGAAACTTATGACCTGTCGGATGTCGGTCGGGCCAAGATGAATTACAAGCTGCGGCTTGATGCCCCCAAAGATATGACGGTTCTGCGCAATGAAGATATTATGGCTGCGGTCAAATATCTGATAGACTTAAAAAATGGCGTTGCCGAATGCAGCGTTGACGATATCGATCACTTGGGTAACCGCCGCGTGCGTTCCGTGGGAGAGCTTATCGAAAATCAGTACCGTATCGGTTTGGTGCGGATGGAACGGGCGATCAAGGAAAAAATGAGCCTACAGGATATCGAAACAATGATGCCGCATGACCTGATTAACGCCAAGCCTGTTTCCGCTGTGGTTAATGAATTTTTTGGTTCCAGCCAGCTTTCTCAATTTATGGATCAGACCAATCCTCTTTCGGAAATAACGCACAAAAGGCGCCTGTCCGCTCTTGGTCCCGGAGGTTTAACCAGGGAAAGAGCAGGATTTGAAGTGCGCGACGTTCATCCTACTCATTACGGTCGTATCTGTCCGATAGAAACACCGGAAGGACCGAATATCGGCCTGATCGTTTCTTTGAGCACTTATGCCCGGGTTAATGAATTCGGGT
Organism: Deltaproteobacteria bacterium; assembly: GCA_011046295.1. GTDB lineage: Bacteria > Desulfobacterota > Syntrophia > Syntrophales > Smithellaceae > UBA4810. Next base: position 5,519 of record DSAV01000062.1, read on the forward strand.
TTATTGAAACCCCCTATAAAGTGGTGGATAACGGAAAGGTTTCAGATAAAATTCGCTACGTAACGGCGATCGAAGAAGAAAACCAGATTATCGCGCCGGCTGATCGTCCCTTGGATAGATACGGTAAATTTTCTGAAGAGTTGATTTCCGTCAGAAAAGGCGGTGATTTTGTTTCCGTCATGCCGGAAGATATTAAAATGATGGATGTTTCACCTAACCAGCTCGTCAGCGTGGCGGCGGCATTAATTCCATTTCTGGAGCATGATGACGCGAACCGCGCGCTAATGGGTTCCAATATGCAGCGTCAGGCTGTGCCGTTGATGTGTCCGGAAGCGCCGGTTGTCGGCACTGGCATGGAATCGGTTGTCGCCCGTGACTCCGGCGCAGTTTTAGTGGCCAGGCGGGCTGGCGTCGTGAAAAGCGTAGATGCTTCACGTATAGTGGTTTTGGCTGAACACCCGGAAGAAGACGGCATTGACAGCGGTGTGGACATATATCTTTTATCGAAATATCAGCGCTCTAATCAGGACACCTGTATTAATCAGAAACCAGTCGTCAGTGTCGGTCAGCGCGTCAATAAAAGAGACATCCTGGCCGACGGGCCGGCCACCGACGAGGGGGAACTGGCGTTGGGCAGAAATGTCATGGTGGCCTTCATGTCCTGGGGTGGGTATAATTATGAAGATTCAATTCTGGTCAGCGAACGCGTAGTCAAAGAAGATATTTACACATCGATTCACATCGAAGAATTTGAAACGATGGCGCGCGACACCAAGCTGGGCAGAGAGGAAATAACCCGTGACATCCCAAATGTCGGAGAAGAAGCTCTGCGCAACCTTGATGAGAGCGGCATAATCCGCATTGGTGTTTCGGTCAAGCCCGGTGATATTCTGATAGGTAAAATAACACCCAAAGGGGAAACCCAGTTATCGGCGGAAGAAAAACTGCTGCGGGCAATATTCGGTGAAAAAGCCAGCGATGTGCGTGATACATCATTGCGAGTTCCTCCCGGTGTTGAAGGCACTATTATTGACGCAAAGATATTTACGCGTAAAGGCGTGGAAAAAGACCTGCGTTCGGAAGAGATAGAAGCGGATTCCATTGCTCAAATAACAAAAGACCGGGATGATGAAATTCGAATACTTACGGAAACAGTTAAAAAAGATGTAGCAAAAATAGTTGTTGGCAAAACGACAGCCAGCAAAATTGTCGACAGCAAGAAAAAAACTATTTTAAAAAAAGCAGAAAAAATTACCGAAGAAATTTTTTCCGAACTTCCTTTTTCTTCATGGAAAGACATTACAATAGCTGACAGCAGTACCGCTGAGGAAAAATTAGCAAACCTGATTTCATTAATGGAGAGGAAAATAGATTTTATCCGTGCTCATTTTGAAGAAAAGCTGGAGAAAATCAAAGCCAGTGACGAGCTGCCCCCCGGCGTGATAAAAATGATCAAGGTGTATGTCGCCATCAAGAGGAAATTATCCGTAGGTGATAAAATGGCGGGACGCCACGGGAATAAAGGTGTATTATCCAGAATTCTTCCGGAAGAAGATATGCCTTATTTTGCAGACGGTACGCCTGTTGACATCGTTTTGAATCCTCTCGGTGTTCCCTCGCGAATGAATGTCGGGCAGATTTTGGAAACACATTTAGGGTGGGCTTCTAAAACAATTGGAGAAAATATAAACGAACTTTTAGAAAAGAACTTTAATCTGAACGACGTTAAGAGCGAATTGAAAAAA
>DSAV01000015.1 GCA_011046295.1 Deltaproteobacteria bacterium
CAAAGGGATAAATGTAAACGCCATCGCCCCGGGAATGATCTGGACAGACATGATGAAGAGCATGCCTCCCGAAACCATTAAACAGATGGACGCGATGCTGCCTTTTCTTGTTCCCATGAACCGCAAGGGTTTGCCCGATGATGTCGCCAACTTGGCTCTGTTTCTCGCGTCTGATGAAAGTTCTTTTATTACCGGTCAGCTGATTTTCTGCGACGGAGGCATGAAAATTTAATAAAGGCTGAAAAAAGCATGAAATATCAGGCGGTTTAGCGATAATCGGTAAGCCGCCTTTTTCTTTGGTTAATATGATGATTGACACCTTTATTTTTTATCCCTATAGTAACTAAAAATAAAAGTTCCAAGGAGGATGCAATGCTGGTTGTTGTCGCGGTAATGAAAGCAAAAGCGGGAATGGAGCAGGAGTTTGAACAGGAGCTAAAAAATATAATCCCTCAAGTCGAAACGGAAAAGGGCACTCTTATGTATACGCTTCATCGTCACAAGAAAGAAGCAGGAAAATTTCTTTTTTATGAAAAATATACCGACAAGGAAGCGCTCAAAGAGCACAGCTCAACGCCTCATTTTACCGCTCTTTTCGGCAAGATTGGTCCGATGCTCGACGGCTCTCCGGTAATAGAAATGTACGAAGAACTCTCCGGAATCACGCCTAAAAAATAGTCATCTTTTAAAACCAGCAATTATTTAAAGTGGCGGGAAAAACGTATGGAAGGCTGGCGCAAGGAAGAATTCGAAAACAAAGATTTAATGGCTCCCTGCGGTCTCTATTGCGGTGTGTGCGGAGTTTATATCGCCACGCGTGATAATAATGAAAAATTCCGCCGGATAATGGGCAATCTCTACGGCACAAAACCGGAGGAGACTGTGTGTATCGGGTGCATGCAGCAGGAGCCGTCGGGAAAATTATACGGTTACTGTCAGTTGTGTTCCATTAGAAATTGCGTAAAAGATAAAGGCTTCTATTCCTGCCACCAGTGCGCTGATTGGCCCTGTGCCATGATAGAAAATTTTGGCCTGGCAACAGGAAGAAGGGTGATGAAGGAAACCATACCCATCTGGCGCGAAAAGGTCGCCCAACACGGTGATGAAAAGGGTAGCGTGGAATGGGCACGCTCAGTTTGCGAGCGCTACCATTGTCCTTTCTGCGGCAAACCGCTTTTTCGCGGCGCGCAGCGCTGCCGCAGCTGCAAGGCCGAAATATCTGAACACCTGGACGGCAAGCTATAATTAGTTGATTTTATATAGTAATAATTGCTGAAATATTTCAGTTTGGCTAATATTGCCGTTATCCCCTTTTTTCATTGACAGATAAAATTAATGTTCCTATACTTCATCGCACACACAAAGTATGAGCGTTGTTAAGAGTTGTCTCGTTTTTAAATCCATTAACTTTAAAAAAGGAGGAAAAACATGAGCAGCATTTACAAGGTGATTGAAATTATCGGCAGCAGCGATAAGTCGTGGGAAGATGCCGCAAAAAAAGGCGTGGAAACAGCGGCAAAGACTCTGGAGGATTTGAGGGTTGCCGAAGTGAAAGAGCTCGATATGAGAATCGAAAACGGCAAAGTTGTTGAGTATCGGGCAAAAATGAGGGTGTCTTTCAAATATAAAGGATAATATCAGATTGGGTGTTTTGTGCCGGTTTTATTAAGCTGGTAATTATTTTCGGTGCAGATTGAATCTAAATTCCATTGGTGAATGGGAAAAACACCGGTTTTCCAGAGACGCATTTGAAAGCATCAGAATGTTGTTTTTTACACGAATCTTTTGCAAGCTTGATACGTGCCGGGCGCAGGCTCGTTTTATTAAGCGGGACTGCAGCCCGGGCGTAAAACCACTGTCTTTCTTAAAGGAAAACGCTCATGGCGAAAAAAAGCATCAATAAAATCGGGCTGGTATTGTTGGTCGCCGGCATCGGCCTTCTTGTGTGGGGAATTAACCTTTACGGCGCTTTCGGCAATAAACTGGCCAGAACATTGACCGGAGCTTCGACAAACGAAACCATGCTGTTTTTAATTGCCGGAGCTATCTGTACTGTCTTGGGCGCGGTTATTCTATATAAGAAATAAAAAGATTGTCTATCCGGTTGCCTCATTTGTTTTAAAGATGAAAGTCGCCGGATGCTTCCGGCTGATAGATGATTTCTTCAATCTTTATTTTCTTTGTGCCGTAGGGTACTTTCCATTCTATTATATCCCCCTTGCTGTATCCCAACAGGGCCATGCCCAAAGGGGCTAAAACAGAAAGCCTGTTTTCGGCGATATTGGCGTCAGAAGGGAAGACCAGGGAATAAATTCTTTCTTCACCTGATTCAGAATCGGTAATGCGTACCTTTGAGTTCATTGTAATTACGTCAGGAGGCACGTCTTTAGGCTCAACTAAATTTGCGCGGTATAATTCCTGTTCAAGTAAATCAAGGTCTACTTTGGTTTTGGCGTTGTTATCTCTGACGCCTTCGATTAAGGCCAGCAGCTGATCCATGTCTTTTTTCGTAATATAGATGGCACGCTGCGACATAACGTATTTCCTCCCGAATTATTACGATTATTTTTGCCCGAATCGATACTCGAACATCGCTGTAATTAAAATGCAATAGAAAAAAAATAACTATTTAAAAAACTATAAAACAAACAAATGTAAGTGTCAATCAAATAACCATTCAAGGCATGGGCTGCAAGTTTTTTGTTTTGGCCTGGCAGCTGCTAGCGCGAGAAATCAAAACTCTTTTTCCTGGATAATTTCATTTTTTATGATGGCCAGAAGTTCCTGAAAAACAGGTAGAATATCCGTGCGAAAACGTCCGGCAACACAGACTTTCATTATATCATCGCCAATTTTCAAAACGCCTTCGTTAATCCACGCGCGAATATCCACAATGCCCTCTTTTTCTTTTAAAACGGAGATAGTTTTTTCAAGCTGGGAGTGGTCAAATGTTGTTTCCATGCCAAGCACCGTCTTGTGGTTTTTGGAAGTTGCCCGGACAATGCCATTGTGCACCAGAATCATCCCCAGCTCTTCCGGCTTGCTTTGTTCTTTAATTTCCCTTATCCATTGTTCAATCATAATGAATACCCTTTCCTCAATATTATGTTTCTCAAATATGCGTTTTGGCAATTGTTATAATAATATTAAGATAATGGCCGGCAATCAAGCAATTTATATGTTTATCGCCTCGCCGGATTATGTAATTGACATAACCTGACGTATTTTTTATACTTTACATGAAAGAATATGTCGCTATTCTATCACTGTTAATCGAGATTGCTCTATGATTATGAGAGTAGCCGGCTATGCAAAAAGAGACGATACGGGAAGATATATTATCAGAAGCGCAAGAAGCATTAAGATATATTATTGCTGCTGTCCGTGCCGTTAGAATGTATCCTCCCAATAACCCTGTTTATTCCAACTCCATAAAAAAATCGTTCGAAACTCTGCAAGCATATTTTAATAAATCGGACAAATACCAAATCAGTGTGCAAAAGAACTCTTTCTCCTTAAATAATGCCCCTCATGGAAAAGAAACAGAGCAAAACAAGCCAATAGCGCATGACTTATTTACAAAGGAAATTCGTGAAATATTTATTTTAAGCGACCTGACAGAACAGGAATTGACCCATTTTTATCAGGCATTAGCTCTTCCCATGGAAAAATATAAACTTCAGGGAGGCCTCTCCTCCATCCTTTGGGAAAAAGATGTTTCAAATATTAAAGTAACTGAAGCAGGAATAGAAGAAATCATCACGACACCTTTTTCGCGTAGTTGGGAAGAGAAGGAGCCTCCCGATGAATACGGGCCTCCTCCCGCCAAAAAAGACGGTTTCCCCGGACGCGTGTTAGTTATTATTGATCTGGCTGCAGATCCCGCCGGATTCAGCGCCAATATGATTGAATTGGCAAAACAGACAAAAGAGGACAATGAAACGATAGAAGATAAGCTTTTTGCCTTATACAAAGAAGCTGGAAATAGAATTGACACAGGGGATCCTACTCAGCGTGAAACTCTTTATCAAAGTCTTGCTAAATCCGTCCTGGCTCTTGATCCTTTATACCGCAATGGATTTATTGCAGGGAAACTATATGGAGAACTTGATACGGAAATGTTAAAAGGAGAACTCTATTCCGATAATCAATATTTGCCTAGTATAATTCAAGAAATTCAATCAGGACGTTTTTCGGATGTTTGGACGGTTCAGCAGGTGGCCGCCCTATTGAAAAAATCTGTATCAGAGCCAACGACTGACGGGCAACAGCCTGTCGAATCAGAGGCACAAGTAATATCCGTCAGCGAAGATATTTTAGAATCAGCAGAATCTATTGCTAAATACAATAATGAAGATATGGAAGAGCTGCAGGAATTGGCATGTACGGCTACAGAAAAAGATATAATGAAAGCTTCCACGCAAACCGTAATTAACTTACTGTCGTTGTTTAAACTGCATTCCTACAAAAATTATTACGAGAATAACATAAAATTATTTTCAGCTTTTACTGAGCAGTTCGAAAATTCTCTGGAATATTATTTAAAACAGCGGGAGTACGATTTTGCGTCGAATATTATTAAAAACATGTTTGAGCTGGCAGAAGGCCCTTTTCAGGCGATTCTAAGTAAAGCTTTTAAAATAGCCTCTTTTAAATATTATCTCGTTGGCGCAATTGATGAAGTGCGCAAATACCCAAAAGATTCCAATCAGTATAAGAGTGCTTATCGTTATCTTGCTTTGTTTGACAGGGAGTCCACGGAAATTCTTCTGGAATTAATGGCTGAAGAAAAAGACCGCGCTTTACGAATATTTTATCTGGATCTCGCCAAAAATATTGGTAAAGACCAGACGACTTTGCTGGGAAAGCATCTGGTTGATAACCGCTGGTACGTCGTGCGCAATATCGTAAGTATAATTGGAGAAACAAAAAGCGAACAGGCAATGAAGTATTTGTGTAAAGCTGCGCAGCAAAAAAATATGCGTGTTCGCCAAGAAGTCATTCAGGGTATTGCCGGCATCGGCGGTCCAAAGGCAGCGATTATTTTGGCAAGTTTTCTGGATGACAAAGATAAGGAAGTCAAACTGATGGCGCTTAAGTCTTTTTCCAGCCTAGCGAATATTGGTCCGCAGCAAGCAAGGCATATGGTGGAGTTTCTGGAAAAACAACCTTTGAAAAAAAAGGAACAGAAATTCACCTTGGAAGCAATCAAGGCGCTGGGCAAAATCGGTGATATCTCTATAATAAAATATCTCCAAAGATATGATAATATCAGGTGGTGGAAATCGCGAAAGCTACAAAAGGACTTACGTGCGGCAGCGCGGCAAGCAAGGGAAGAAATTTCCAGGAGGCAAACCTGATGGCCAGTGATAAAAACAGTGCGCAAGAAGCGGTCAGGAAATCCTTTGTAGCTAAGCAAAGATTGATTGAGACAGCAAGAATATTCTTTCAAAATATGGCAGCTGTACTCAAAAACATGTTCCTCTACCCCGAGGACCACCCCCGCCTACATAGTTCGGTCGAGAAACTTCTGGATAGAACAGAAGATCTTTTGACAAAGAAAATGGATGCCGCTTTTTATTTAATAGATGGCGAGCTATTCTTTGAAACTTTGTCCATACCGCTGGATCAGAATCTTTCTTTGGTTGTTGAACAATTATCTGCAAAGAGCATTGGCGGCATCATTTTCAGCCAGGGAGTAACAAAATCGGAATTAATCAGGTTTGCCGCCTTACTAAACAAAACGGGCGAAATATTTAGCGAAGAGGAGAGTATTGACGAGGTAATGGCTAAAGAAGGAATTCGTCATATAACCATTCACCATGCTATGCTTGTTGATAGACAGACGGGGAGCGAGATCAAGGCACAACAAAAGAAGGCTGCCGATATTTTTAAGGAAACAATCGAAGCTTTAAAGGAAGTTGTTCAGGCAGTTCACTCGGACAAGGCATCCGGTATGCGTAAAGTTAATTCCGTTATAAAAACCATGGTAGATTATGTTTTAGATAACAAGGACGCTCTAATAGGATTAACCAATATAAAAATGTACGATGAGTATACTTTTGCCCATTGTGTGAATACGGCAATTCTTGCCGTTTCAACGGGGACATATTTATCGCTGAGTAAGCCGCAACTGTCCGCTTTGGGTGTCGGAGCCCTGATGCATGATATTGGTAAAGTAAATATACCCCCGGAAATAATTAATAAGCCAGGAATGCTTACGGAAAAGGAATGGGAAATAATTCAACGGCATCCTGTAGATGGAGCCTTGTTTCTTTCTTCAGTGCAAAACATATCCAAGCTGGCTACAGTTATTGCTTTTGAACATCACCACCACGGGCCAAAAGCATATCCGCCTTTGAAAAGCTATCATAAACGCCATCCGTTTTCCCAGATTGTTTCTCTTGCGGACAGCTACGAGGCGATTACCGCTTCGCGCGTGTATTATGCGTCGAAAATTCCTCCTGATGAAGCTATTCGAATTTTGCTAAAGAATCAGGGTATTACCAGTTCAGTAGCTTTGCTTAAGGCCTTCATTAACACAATCGGTATTTTCCCGGCGGGTACGTTGCTGCAACTCGACTCCGGTGAAATAGGGCTGGTTATTAATCAGACGCAGGACCTTATGCGCCCACGCGTTCTTCTTTTGAATAAATTTGACGGATCGGAAAAAGAATCGGGTCAGGTGGTGAGCCTTGTCGAGACTGCCGGGGGAAAATACAAGCGGTCAATTGCGGGAACAATCGACCCGAATATGGCAAAAATAAACGTCCAAATGTATTTTGACTAGTCTGCTCTTGTCAATCTGCCAATCAAATTACTGTCAGCCAATCTTTCGCCTGGGCTTCTGCGTTAGGTCCGTCAAAGACGCGAATGTTTTCGGTTCCCCTGCCGGACAGTTTGAGGACAGCTTCGTAGAGTAATTTCATCATGGTATCCAACCCAATGACGGCAGTTCTTTTTTTGTAATCCTTGGTAAACTTGAAGAATTCCACAAAGCTTTTAACCGTCTTTTTGTCAAAACCCATCTTATGGATGTTCGCTAAGAAAAGAACACTTCCCGGTTCTTTGGTCGATACAATCTACTTTGCCTCTTCCATGTATCCGACTACGTCAGCTTTTGCCATATTCGTGAAATTCAAATAAAAAATATTTTTTCCGTTATACTCGATGAATTCAGGTTTTGCCGAAGACATAATTTACCTCCC
>DSAV01000236.1 GCA_011046295.1 Deltaproteobacteria bacterium
GCCGTATCGATAACGGAGCCGCCGCCGATGGCAATGATGGAATCACACTTTTTCTGACGGTATATTTTTGCCGCCTCATCAACAATTTTATAATCGGAATCAACGGGAACATTGTCAAACACATTGACAATCTCAAGTTCTTTACCCACGGTGTCCCTCACCACATCGACCAGACCGGCTCCCACAACGCCTTTATCCGTGACAACAAGCGGCGTATGCGCCTTCATTTTCTTAAGCATTGCGGGAATTTTCTCCAGGGCGTTTTCTCCGGAAACAATTCTCACACGGCAGCAAAAATCATAAAATCCCGGAAGCAGCATATTTTCTACCTTTCTTGTTTAAAAGCAGCGAGAACTGAAAATTTCGCGCTGAATTACTAAAAAGTATAAGCCCTTATATAAATCACTACTCGCTTGACAAATTTCCTAAGCGGCGACATTTCCGACCATTTGGGATAACGTTTAACCGCGAGTTTGGCGATAAATTTCGGCAGTAAAAATATCTCCACAATATCGAGCACACGCACAAAAGTCAGAGAGTGTACCAGATCTCCTTCCACGACAAAGCGATCATGCATGTAGGCGGTGGCCGTAGATTCCTGAAAAGAGAGCACCAGCCACGCGGCCTCGATATTTTTAAAAATAATGTTCAAATCAATTTTTTTGCCCTTTGGATCGGCACCCAAATATTTTATTTCCCCTTCTTTGTCTTTATGCAGAATCATCTGGATGCCGTAAAAGAGCAATCCTTTATCAACAACAAACGCCGGCAACGTCTTGGCGTAGAAAAACAAAGGGAACGCTTTTTCCGGCGCGACCATCATGCGCAAAGTAAAATTATCAGGGAGCTTGGCCAGCTCTTCTTTCACTTCTTTATCTACTTTGGCCGCCACCTGGATTGCTTTTCCCACCGTCCAAAGCATGATCGCCACATAGACCTTTTTGAAGAGTTTTTTGCCCGGATGTATTTCGGGATACTTGTTGATGTTCATCGCCTTCTCCTTTAGAGCGATTATTTAGTTAAAGTCTTTTCCCATGACGCTTCGAGAATCTCCGCGCAATCAACCGCGGGAAAAGCCCCATCGCTTTTTTGGGAAGCGGCGCGGGCTATTTCCGGGAAGATATATTTTTGCACCTTAAGCTCCTTTAACGATACAGGCAGCGCTCTGGAAAAATCACCGACCAGTTGTTTCGCAGCCTCGAGTCCTTTTTGCCCTCTTTCGTTAGCGGCAACTGCCGCGTAAGCATCCAAGCCGCCTGCTGCCAGCAATAATTCATCACTTATTTTTGTTTTATCTTTCACCAGAAAATCTATAACCACCGGCAGTAAAATCCCCATAAATATACCTGATGAAATTCCGGTTGCCCGCGCCAATTCTTCGGCCAGCAGATTAGTTATGCCGGGTTTTGCGTTGGCATAAGCAATGGATGCCATGACCGAAGCGTTAACCAAAGCAACGCTTGCTTCTTTATCTTGCGGCTTTTTCATTCCTCGCTCAAGATATTGGGACAGATAACTGAGCGCCGGATGCGCAATAGCCGTAACCATGGGGTTGCCGCCATTGCCGATAAACGAATGGAAAGCCTGGGCAAAGGCAATTGCCGCGGACTCAGTCACATCAGCGGCACTGCAACCTGCCGCCACTCGGTGATCGATGACCACAACATCCGGATAGAGAAAATCGGATTTGATTTCTCTGTTGTCGATGATGAGACTGTTGGATGCTTCCCTGCCATTGGCAAGACCAGCGGGCACAACTATTAGCGGTTTCAAAATACCGCTGATTGATTTTTCTTCGTAGTACGCGGAAAAATTATCCGCTTTTTCCGAAACAAGAACATTTACCGCTTTAGCCAAATCCACAGCAGCACCGCTGCCCAAAGCAATCAATGAATCGCAGCCGCGCTGTCTAAAAAGAAACGCCGCGTCGCGCGCCAGGGAAATGCCCGCGTAATCTTCGACTTCGTCATATACTGCACCAATAATCACCATCGAATCAGCAAAAGCCCGGATGAACTTTTTTATCAACGCGCCGTTTTTGCCCAGGCTTTTCCGGACAATGACGAGAGGTTTTTGCGCGTCATATCCGGCCAGTTCCGCGGGTATATTTTCCAGAGAGCATTTACCGGAAATAATTTTTGGATAATTCAAAAACTCATAATCGTACGACGAGTGCATCTTCATACCTTTCTTTCCCTCGATCGCTTGCAGCAATCGCGCGGATATGCCGGTAATTTATTCTTTAATCTCGATTCCCAAACGCCTCAGCGTGCGGCTTCGGGGAATACCGTTTTCATCGTAACCCCTTGATTTATAATATTTATTGATCATCTTGGCGATGGGAACAACTCTTTCTTTGGCGTCGCATTTTCTGCCCTCGGTAAGCAGTCTCAGCGGCAGGGTATCATCTTTTTTTGATATGCCTTCGCGCGTGTTCATATAGCGCTCCAGCACGTGCACGCGCTCGCCCATTTTCAGAAACTTGCGCATGCCTAAATACGGCAGATAAGTTTTACCCAAAACCGCGTGCCATAATTCCGAAAAAAGGCTCACGTCCATCAGACTCATCGCCAGCGGCGCGCTGTTTTGCATCAGTATTTTTATCACGGGAAAAGGAGACATTTTAATCAGCGGCGGCTCAAACATCACCGCGTAGGCGGTGAATTGACAGATATGCAAAGAATTGAGCGCCGCGAAAAAATCTTCCATGAATTTCACCATGTAATGTTTCCAGCGCGGATTGTACGGATCGGCCATATCGAAGAGCACTTCAATACCCACAAGATAAGACGAAAGGTGGCAACCACCCCTGTTAGCGGTGGCATACCCCAGGCCGTGGCCGATGGCGCCGCGCGGCTCGTAGCCGGGAAGTTCCATTCCCTTGACATGCATGGCAAAGTCTTCACCGCCGTATTTTTTTGCCGCCAAGCGGCTCCCTTGGCCCAAATATTTTCCAATGCCCCTGCCCTGCGCGATATCTTCAATCATTTGCGCCACGCCATCCGGTGAGCCGAATTTCAGATTAGTTTTAATAAGTTCTTTTTCCGTGGCTTCCATCGCCCAGCCCAAAGTTCCGCCCAGAGAAATTGTGTCCATGCCATATTTCGAGCAAAGCTCATTCCACTTAGAGATAATCACCGGGTCAAATATTTCCAGGTTACTTCCTAGAAGATGAACCGTTTCATATTCCGGAATGTGGCGTTCCTGGCCTTCAATAGTGCCTTTGTGTCCGCACAAAATAGCGCAGGGCTTGCAGGTATCCCATTTTGTTTTGAATTTTTCGGCCATGGCTTCACCGGATATTTTGTGCGCTTCGCCGTGCGCCCCGCCGGTAAAATTGCGCACCGGGATAGCGCCCGCCGTATTGCAGGCGATGGTGGCCGAGTTGGTGCCAAACTGGCGGTACGTCCCCGAAGTTACCGGATTTCTGTTGATATAATTAAAAAACTTTTTCTTGGTTTTGGAAAACGTTTTCTGGTGTGCCGGAACAATTTTTACCTCTTTGCCTTTGGCGACAATCCCTTTAATGTTTTTTGATCCGAGCACCGCGCCCATTCCGCCACGGCCCACAAAACGATGGCCGGAACGGATATTGGCAAAACGCACAAGGTTTTCTCCGGCCAGCCCGATAACCATGGCACCCGAACCTTCTTTGATAATTTCCGCTTCCGCCGCGGCCGTATCCTTGCCCCAGAGGGCATCAGCGGATTTGAACTGGACGCCGCCGGAATCAATTACCAGATAAGTGGGTGAATCGGCGCGGCCCGTCAGAATAATCGTGTCCCAGCCGCTGGTCTTTACGGCCATGCCGAAAGGCCCGCCGCAGGAGGAACAGTTCATTGCTCCGGTAAGCGGCGATTTGCTGACAACCTCAAATCTTCCCGAGCAAGGCGCGCCGGTACCGGTAAGCACACCGGTTTCGATGATAAAAATATTTTTCTCTCCCAGCGGATCAACACCCGGCTCGAGGCGGTCATAAAGAAGCTTTAGCGCCAGGCCTTTACCGCCCCAATACATATCACGGTCTTTAGCGCTGACGGGAGATTCTTTGAATTTTTTGGAGGTAAGGTCGATTTCCAGAATACGATTGTTGGTGCCAATGACTTCGCGCATTTTTTTATCTCCTGCTGTTTCACGCCGCAGCTTTAATCAGCCTTAGACAATTTAAAAATCTCATGCCTCACATCCAGACAAAGGCGCAATGAGCCTCACAATTGTACTTAGTATAAACTATTCGCTTGAATTCGTCACCAACGATTTTCCCCCGGCTAAAGTCATTGCGCGATATATTTACACATAAAATAAACGGACTTTTTATGACTATAATAAAAAACGCTGGGTCATTTTCACGGGGAAAACGACCCAGCGGATTACAGATTAGCTAAAATTGATTACAGGGGAAAATGCGTGGCCTGACTGGCAACAACAATCCAGGTAATCAACATCGCGCTGAGAAACGCGCCCGTGTAAACATGCCCTGTTTTACGATAGAAATAAGTGGAAACCAGTGCCGCGATAATAAACAGAGGGAAGAACTGGAACATTACAATGAAAAACAGAGCCGCATCCGGTATGGAAAGCGCTCCTCCGGCAAAAAGCGGCGCGTACTGGAAGGCCAGAAAAAGTATATATCCCGTAATCATCAGGAAAATATTTATCAGCATTTCCTGCCAGAATTTCAAATCACCCGCTTTGCCGCGGCGCAGCTGCCCGTGCAGAATAATCCCGATAACAAGGAAAAACACGGTAAACGGAATCAGGTAGCTCACAAAAATGCGGAAATGCAGGAAAGTCATTGGTTTTATGGCGAACACCCAGAGACGGAAATCAGTCGTAAAAGCCCAGCCACAGAAAGCGACCGTCAGATAGGCGAAAAAGGCGATAACGCCCGCCAACACAAATGATTTGCCCACTTTTTTCCAGGCGATGCCTTCATCCTGCCAGGTAACGCCATAATTAACAAAGGTAGCGTTTTTGCGGTTGAAGATAAAGTGCCACAAAAGGAACAGAATGAGCGAAACCGCGGCCACGAAAAGCGCCCAGTACATGATTGTCGTGGTGATATTCTGCGGCCATAGGGCGCTTGCCGCCTGATAACCCTTGCCGTGAGAAGCTATGGCAACAATAAATAGCGGCAGAGGAATCAGCACGGTAAGCGCTGCTCCTACCCACCAACCGAAGCCTTTAAGTGATTTTTTCTCCGGTGCAGCCTCATTCAACTCCTGGAAGAAATTTTTCTGCAACAGCAACGCCCCCAGCGGGAAAAGCAGAAGAATCATGCCGATCGCGCCCATGAAATTCCCCAGTTCTTTGTACTGCCAGATTTGATTTTCCGGAGGAATTTTCTTGCCGCCATCGAGGGTCATCTGCATCCATTCAACCGCGTTGCCGATACCTTCCTTAGAAAAGTGAACGCGGGGATGAATGGTATTCGGCTGATAAAGTTTTCGGGCCGTGCCTTTTTCAATAGAGCCGTAAAGTTTGCCAACTTCAATATCCTCGGTCGTTCCGAAAAATTTCTTTAATTTTTCCGTCTTGACAATATCCGCCGGAACATCAACACCCCACATCAACCGGGAGAACTCATCATACTTGGAATAAATGAGACCCACGTTACGGGGGAAAGTAGCCGTTCCCTCCGGCGCGCCGTAGGTGCCCGTGGAAGAACTGGCCAGGACCATTGACTTGTAGCCGGCCGGATTGGCCGCTGCGGCGATAACCGACGCCCAGCCGCCCATGGAATGTCCTTCCAAGCCGATATTGTTGGGGTTAACAATATCCAGCGTGCGCAAATATTTTAAGGAGTCAAGACCCCCAAAACCGGCCGCAAAAGCCGGCGGATCGGAAAAACCGTGTCCGCTCTGGTCGACGGCCAGAACAACATAGCCGCGCCGCGCGAATTCAATGGCAAAGCCATCCTGCGTTTCCCGGGAATTAATGTAACCGTGCGTGGCCACAATGCCGGGAGCAGGATTTTTGCTGTTCACATCAGGCGGTATATAAAGCAGAGCGCTATTGATTCTCCCGTTCGAACCGACGAAACGCACGTCTTTTATTTTAATTGTGTTGCCCGCGGTTTGAACGCAATAAGCCAGAACTCCTCCGGCTAAAATCAATACCAGCGCGACAAATATCAACCATTTCGCTTTTTTTGTATCCATGTGTCCTCCATTTTCCTTTGCTGGTTAGATTTGTTCTTTTTACTTTTAAAACACAACTGCAGATTCATTGATAATTTTTCACAACGGAGGGGCGCGGCAAACTGAATCTCGCTTGAATAGTTTGAAAAAAACAAAAAAGACGGGGAGTACGGGGCACGGCTTTTGACCGCAAAGCATTTCTTCTAAGATGAACTCTGCGCCAGCTTTTACGGCTCTCATGGAAGTCACCAAAAAAGGTTTAAGAACTTCGCTTGACCCTAAAGAACACATTGCCGCGATAAAGTCAAACAATATTAACTGGCAGGCTGACACAATAGACGCCGTACGATTGATTTTCAATTTTCAAAAAAACGTCAAGCCTTAATAGGCTAATTGCCCGATATTTCGCATCACTTATTCTTCCGTTATTTTGAAATCGAAGCTAAACAGCCTAAGATTCATTGTTGCCGTTCGATTCCAATTGGGAAAATTGTTTTTATCAATAATGGAAGCGCTCATCCAAACCTCAACATTATATAAAGTATCCAGAGCGTAGGTATTGTTCGTCTCCATCGTCCATGAGCCTTCCTGCCCGTAAGCCCACTGCTCCCCATCCACATAAACCGTCAACTGCGGATTTAGAATATAAGGCGCGGAAAAGTAAAAGTTATTTGCAAGAATATTGACCTGCCCCGATAAAGGTACTTCGCCAGCTTTTGTTTTAAATGTCAAAAACATAACCGGATTGCCCTCAAAACTTGGCCCGGTAATGAAAGTGTGTGTTTTGGCAGATTCCGGCATTGTATCCCAAGAGGACGAATATGCACCATCCAGGTATGCGCCATGATAATAGGCGGCCAGTTCCGAGAACTTTCCGTCAAAATCGGTCTGCGCTGATCCGGCAATAAACTTGGTGGGAGCGTTGGCAATGTCTTTAATGCCGGAAAGAAATTGGGCC
>DSAV01000264.1 GCA_011046295.1 Deltaproteobacteria bacterium
GTTGCGGCAAAACAACGCTGATCAGGCATTTGAACGCTTTATTGTTGCCCGAAAAAGGTTCAGTTGCGGTAAATGGGCTGGATACAAAAGTAACACGCAACCATACCGAAATCAGATCGCTTGTCGGCATGATATTTCAAAATCCGGATGACCAGATCGTTGGCATGACAGTGGAAGAAGATGCCGCTTTCGGGCCGGAAAACCTTCGCCTGCCTGCTAAAGAAATTAAAAAAAGGGTTGCTGAATCTCTGGAAAGAGTCGGCATTTCCGATCTCGCGCTTCGCAATACTGAAAATCTTTCCGGCGGAGAAAAAAGGCTCGTGGCCATTGCCGGGGTTCTGGCAATGAATCCGCGCTATATCGCGCTGGATGAACCAACCGCTTTTTTGGATCCCGCGGCGGCGGGAATGATTTTGGAAATTATCGATAAGTTGCATTGCGAAGGAGTAGGTATCATCCATGTCACACATAACATGGCGCAGGCCGCGCTTGCCGAAAGAATTATCGTAATGAATAAAGGGAAAATATTCTTAGACGGTGAGCCGAAGGAAGTATTCAGCGAGGTCGAGATACTGCAAAAAATCGGCATGCGCCTTCCGCAGTCAACACAAATACTGATTAAGCTAAAGAAGTCCGGTCTACCTGTGCGCACGGATATTGTGAGTTTGGAACAAGCAGCAGAACACATTCAGGAATTAATGAGAAAGAGATAAGCTTAATTATGTATCGTACCGGAACATTCATTGCCGGACAATCGTTTATTTATAAACTCGACGCCCGCTTAAAGCTTGCCGCGGTTGTTATTTTGAGTATTTTTATTCTTTGGTCTAAGCCTCTCACGGTTTTTTGTATTGGTATTGGTCTTTTGGGCATTGTGCTGGCCGCGAACATCACTTTGCGAACACTGGTCCAGGCGATAAAACCGCTTTTGATTTTTATCATCCTGATTTTTCTGGCGCATGCTCTATTTAGCGGCAGCAATAGCTCATTTGCGGGGTTTTCAATATCGGGCGCGCATGAAGGATTTATAGTTGTATTACGTTTTTTATGCCTGATTGCCGCGGCGGTATTGCTGACCATGACCACCGCGCCGTCCGCGCTTATCGCGGCAGTAAAATATTTTTTGCGGCCGCTTAAATATTTGCGCCTGCCGGTTGATGATATTGCGATAATGATCATGCTCGCGCTGCGGATGATGCCTTTTTTACTTTGGCAAAAGGACAAAATTGAAAAAGCGCAGTCAGCGCGTGCTTATGACCGGCACCGGTCATCTTTAAGAAGGCGCGCCCAGGCATTTTTATCCCTGGTTATGGCTGTTTTGCTGGGGGTTTTCCGGCGCGCCGATGATATAGCACTGGCCATGGAGGCAAGAAACTATACACGCGGTGAACGCTCTTCGGCTATCGTGTTGGAACTGAAGCCGGCCGATTATCGGGCTGCTTTTGCGTTTGTTGTTTTACTTCTTATTTTAATGGCATTAAATTATTATTTAAGTTAAATTGCATCCATGATTACAAAATGGCTTCTGGTTAATACATCTAAAAAAATGGCCCGTGCAGTTGAAGATATAGAGAAATCTTTTTTGCTGGGAATGGATACAGAATATGATTCTTTTCGTTATTTCCGGGCAAAACTCTGCCTCGTACAGATTAACGCCGGCGATACCACTTATATTTTTGATCCGCTGGGCGACTTCGACTTATCGTTTCTGGGGAAATATTTCGCAGAGCGGAGGAAATTAAAGATTCTTCACGCCGCGGACAACGACATACGCCTGCTCAAAAGAGATTACTCATTCGATTTCGTAAATATTTTTGATACGCACCGCGCGGCACTGCTGCTGGGTTTCAAGGAGCTTTCTCTGGAGAAAATAATCGCCGAATTTACAGGAATAGAACTGAAAAAAAGCAAAAAGATGCAGCGGTCCCGATGGGATAACCGTCCGCTGAGCGATGAACAACTTGCTTACGCGGCGCAGGATGTCGCGCATCTTTCCTCTCTTTACAAAAAGCAAATGGAGAAATTAAAAAAAAGTGGCTTGGAACACGTGGCGCAGGAGGCCTTTGCCAGAATTGCCGCCGCACAGTGGCAGGATAAAAAAATTGACCGGCAGGGGCACACAAAAATAAAAGGCTATCGCGATTTGAACCAGGAACAGAAAGATCTCCTAAAGAAGCTGTATGTCTGGCGTTTTCGGAGAGCGGAAAAAATTAACCGGCCCCTCTTCATGTTTTTATCAGACAGAAGCCTGGTGTCGCTTGCGCAAGATAAGGAGAGTATTGAAGAGTATTTATCTGCTGACAAAATAAAACTGTATGGCGAAGAAATAAGGAAAATCGTAGAAGAGCACAGTTGAGAGTTATCTCCGGGCGTGAAAAAATGTTATTTTATAATTTCCGTAAGGAGATTTTTATGCCGATTATTGTTGCCGGATTGAAAAGGAGGGTAAAACGATGTCGGAGCAAAATCCTTTAATTGATTTTTATTCGGAGAAATGGAGGAAAAAATGTGACGAGGCGCTAAAGAAGTGTCAGGAACTTGAACAGAAGAAAATTACCCTGGCCGAGAAATGGTGGCGGATAAAACAGCTTTTACAGGAAATAACGCGGCCGGAACGGCGAAAAAAGCCACGCCCCCGGGCGGGAGATATTCAGCCGATCGTGGCACAGCAAGTTGCCCTGGAGAGAAGGGGGAATGATTTGCATTCCTCCGAATGGCAGAATAAATGCGAGAAAATCACTGAAGAATGTGCCATGTTGGATGAATTAAAAATACCGGGAAAAGAAAAACTTTGGAGAATAAAGCAACTTTTAAAAGAACTGGCTATGGTGGATAAAAAACGCCGTAAAATCAGCCGCTGATGAACGGCGCGAATATTTCGCCGAGCGCCGGGTGAGGAATAACCCAGTTGCGCAACTGTGTTTTTGTCATTTCATTGGAAACAGCAAGAGCCAGAGGAACGATAAGCTCCCCGGCATCATTGCCGACAATGGTTGCGCCGATAATTTTATCGTCCTGAAAAAACGCCTTCGCAAAACCGTAATTTATCAGTTCCATGCGCGCGACTATATTTGCGCTGTATTCGGATTTGATAATCTGGATACCGGCGCTTTGTTGAATGTTGCCAACGCGCGCGATTTGCGGATGGCTGTAGATAACGGAAGGAATATGATTTTCATTGTAAGTAGCCGGCTGTTGAGCGCAGATATGGTTCGCGGCAACTTCGCCCTGCGCTGCCGCGCGGTGCGCGAGCAACATCCCGCCGGTGACATCACCCACGGCGTAAATGCCGGCAATGTTCGTCATCATGTTGCTGTCGACTTTTATTCCCGCTTTGCTGTAATCAATGTTTAATTTGTTCAATTCTTCTGCGTTGAGCAGGGGCTGTCGCCCGGTGCACAAAAGAGCATAAGCAGCAGTCTTGTCGAATTGTTCGTCTCCGGTTTGCACTTTAGCAGCGACACTGCTGCCTGTGTCCGCCAGACTTTTGAGATTTGCCGAAGTGTGGATGGAAACACCCAGCCGTGTCAGTTCCTGCCGCAACAGCTCGGCGGTTTCCTGATCTTCATAAGGCAAAATCCTCTCCATAAGTTCAATGAGCGTCACCTTTACGCCGAGTTCGGCAAAAAAGGTGGCAAATTCCACACCGATAACGCTGGCGCCGACTATAATAATACTGCCGGGAAGGTTTTCCAGATTAAGCAATCCGTCCGAAGTTAAAATTCTTCCGGATAATTCTATTTCCGGCAGGATCTGCGGTTTTGCGCCCCAGGCAATGATGATATTTTTTGCGGTAAAAGTTTTTGTGTTGCCTTCGCGGTCTTTATATTCGATTTCCTGCGGCGAGAGAATTTTGCCTAGGCCGAACCTTGTTTCCACCTGCGCGTCGGCAAGTGTTTTATGCGCGCCGAGCGCCGCTATTTTAACTGCCTGCTGCTGATGTCTCTTTATTGCC
This sequence comes from Deltaproteobacteria bacterium, assembly GCA_011046295.1. Taxonomy (GTDB): domain Bacteria; phylum Desulfobacterota; class Syntrophia; order Syntrophales; family Smithellaceae; genus UBA4810. The sequence continues at coordinate 3,956 of DSAV01000264.1, forward strand.
GTAAAGTCGATTGACGCCTCGGATGTGTTTATTCCCAGTCTTTTGAATTTCTTTATGTTCGTGTAATGTTTGCTGCAGGTTAGAAGGGCTTTGGTCGGGATACAGCCGCGGTTGGCGCACGTGCCGCCCCAGCCTTCCTTTTCGATGACGAGGACACTTTTATTTTCCGCCGCCGCTTTTTGGGCCGCGGCCACACCGCCCGGCCCCCCACCGATAACTATCAAATCATATTGTTCTGACATACCTACACCTCATTGGCGCGCTCTTGTCGCATGGTATGAACTGCGCACCAGTGGCCCTGATTCTACATGTTGAAACCCTTTTTGATAAGCGATTTCTTTAAGCCGGGCAAATTCGTCCGGGTGATAATATTTAGCCACCGGCCAGTGCTTGCGTGACGGTTGCTGATATTGTCCGATAGTAAGGCGCGCGCAGGAGACAGATGCGAGATCGTCCATGAGGCGCAAAATATCCTCGGATGTTTCACCAAAGCCCACCATAAAACCGCTTTTGGAGATTACGGATGTTTCCGCGACGCGTCGCAGAAGACCAAGCGATTTTTGGTAATCGCCCTGCGGCCGCAATTGCGGAAAGAGGGATCGCGTAACTTCGATATTGTGGTTGATGACAGCCGGTTTCGCTGCAATTACCTTTTCCAGCGCCGCGGCATTTCCCTGAAAATCAGGGATTAATACTTCTGTTTCCACGCGCGGAAGCTCTTTGCGTAACTGAGCAATGCAATCGGCGAAAAAACCCGCTCCCCCGTCGGGCAGGTCGTCTCGCGTTACGGAGGTAATGACCACGTAATTAAGCTTCATTTTCCGCACGGCGTCAATCAGCCGCGTGATTTCCTGCCTGTCCACGGGCAGGGGAATGCCGTGTGCGACATGGCAGTAGCCACAGTCGCGCGTGCAGATATTGCCCAGAACCAAAAATGTCGCCGTGCCGCTTTCGAAACACTCGGCGATGTTGGGGCAGGCGGCTTCCTGACAGACAGTATGTAACTGATGATCAGCAAGAGTTGTTCTGATGCTGTGGCTGTGACGCGCGTAGGGCGGCGGCACTTTTAGCCATGCCGGTTTGCGCATATGTTCTTTGTTTAAAGGTACGCTCATTTTTTCCAGACTACATCCGGCTTGCGCGCGGCCAATACTTCATCGAGCCGGCGCACCGGTGTCGTTAGGGGTGCGTCTTTTACGCGCTGCGGATTTTCTTTGGCCTCTCGGGAAATCTCCATCATCGCTTCACAAAAAGCATCGAGCGTCTCTTTACTTTCCGTTTCCGTCGGTTCAATCATGAGCGCTTCGGGGACAATCAGCGGAAAATAAATTGTCGGCGGGTGATACCCAAAATCAATCAGGCGTTTGGCAATATCGGAAGTATGAACGCCTGATTCGGCAACCTGTCTTTTCCCGGAAAAAACACATTCATGCATACAGACACGGTCATAAGGCAGGTCGTAATAAGATTTGAGCTTTTCTTTAATGTAATTGGCGTTTAATACCGCCATTTCGGATGCGCGCGTAAGCCCTTCTGCGCCGAGCGACCGGATATAAGCATAGGCTTTAACGACGACATTGAAGTTTCCGTAAAAGGCGCGTACCCGTCCGATGGAAAGAGGAAAATCATAAGACCATCCGTAAATTCCACCCTTTTTTGTGATGCGGGGCACAGGCAAAAAATCTGCCAGCACGGAGCTGACGCCTACCGGCCCGCTGCCGGGGCCCCCGCCGCCGTGCGGCGTGGAAAAGGTTTTGTGCAAATTGAGCTGAATAACGTCAAAGCCCAGGTCTCCGGGACGGGTTTTTCCCAAAAAAGCGTTGGCGTTTGCTCCGTCGCCGTAGATTAGGCCGCCCTTGCCGTGAACAATCTGCGCGACTTTTTCCATATTCTTTTCGAAGAGTCCCAGCGTATTGGGATTGGTGAGCATCAGGGCGGCGACGTCTTCCGTCATCAAAGATTCCAGGTGAAGCACATCCACATCACCTTCTTTATTTGAGCGCAAAGTGAGAGTTTCGAAGCCGCAAAGAGCGCCCGATGCCGGGTTGGTACCGTGAGCCGTGTCCGGAATCAGCACAAAACGGCGATTCTCTCCTTTTTGTTCAAAATATTTTTTAATTATCATTATCCCGGTAAGCTCGCCGTGAGCTCCTGCCGCGGGTTGCAGCGTAAAATGAGCCATGCCGAAAATATCGCATAGGTGCTTTTGTGTTTCGTCAAGCAACCGGAGATTGCCCTGGGCAAAAGCATCCGGCGCGTATGGGTGCAGCGATGTGAATTGTGTAAAGGTCGCGACAGTTTCATTGACCTTGGGATTATATTTCATGGTGCAGGAACCCAGCGGGTAAAAACCAAGATCCACACCGAAATTGCGCCTTGATAAATTCGTGTAGTGCCGTACTAGATCAATTTCGGAAACTTCGGGAAGGTCCAGATCATCGCGCAGATATTTTTTTTCAATGAGCGAATCTATGGCTATTTCCGGTATATCACATTTCGGCACGTCCGCAGCCCTTCGACCGGTTTTGCTGATTTCAAAAATAAGTTCCATGAAGCCCCCCTCTTTTTATTTCAGTATCTCGATCACATGGTCAATGCCTTCTTTGGAGAGCAGTTCCGTAGCGCAGAAAAGCAGCGAGTTTTTCAATTCCGGATAATCCTTGCTTAAATCATAGCCGCCGATGATGCCCTCATTCGCCAGCCTGTCATTGACTTCCCGCGCGTCGGGGCAGCTGACAACAAATTCGTTGTAAACAGGCGCGGGAAAAACAACTTTCCAGCCGTGCATTTGCAGGAGCTGCTCTTTCAGATACCGCGCCCTATAAATGTTTAGCAGGGCTAGTTTGCGCAGATTTTTTCCCAGCGCGGCCAGATACACACCCGCAGCCAGCGCGCAAAGAGCTTCATTGGAGCAAATATTGGAGGTGGCTTTTTCCCGGCGGATATGCTGTTCGCGGGTTTGCAGCGTGAGCACAAAGCCGCGCTTGCCGTCTTTATCGACAGTTGCGCCGGCCAACCTTCCAGGAATGCGCCGCATGAATTTTTCCTGCGCGGCGAATATTCCCAGATACGGCCCTCCGTAATTAAGGGGATTGCCGAAGCTCTGGCCTTCGCCGACGACGAAATCCGCGCCGCA
>DSAV01000002.1 GCA_011046295.1 Deltaproteobacteria bacterium
AGTCTCCTGATTCCGAAATCTTCAGGGAAAAAAAATACAGGGAAATCAGAATAAAGGAAGGCACAGAGACAAAAACGATAGTATACCAGATAAACCTTATTAAATGCGCCGATTCCGGCAATGTCGAAGTTACAAGCCTGATGTGCCCAAGAACGACCAGTAAAATACATACGGCCTTTAAAATATCAACGCCTACTTCTCTTGTTTTTTCAGTCATTTTTTTCTCTCCCAAATCAAGCAGATGCTTGTTCATTTTTTTTCATCGGCTGGCCCGAAAAAGCAGTCATTCTCTGCTACGGCACCTAAGCACCGGCAATGCCCGCGCCGTGTATTCGACAAACACCACTGCAGCAACGGTATTGCCAGAACTTATTGCCAAAATCAATATTCATAAAAATTATCTGTGGCAAATACAAAATTTAGCGTCAACTTATCCATCAGGGAGAAAATCATATAAAAACGCGTGCCGCGGTGCAAATTATCGAATGCAACACCTGCCTGGTTTTCTGTCTTGAAGGATATCTTGAATTTCTGACACATTGTAAATATCCAATAACATCAAATAATTTTCAGACTCGCCATGCCCAAAGCATGCCGAGCGGACGGCGCCTTGTCTTATATCCCTGCTTGTTAAAAAAAGCTTCAAGCGCGTCTATGTTCTGGTTTTCCGCTTCGCCGCGATGAACCTCCATGGCAATCTGGTCAACCCGCCTCAGCAGTTCTGAAGGGCAGGAATATAAAATGTCATATTCAGCTCCTTCACAGTCCATTTTCAGCAAATCGCAGCTTTCTATCCGATTATCGTCAAATATTTTTTGCAGATTGACGCATGTGACACGCATGGAATCAGGCGCGGCAACGCCGGAAGATAGCATCGTGGCGCTCGTGGTGAAAGAATCGCTGGCATCAAATGACAATTGAATTTCGCCGCAATGTCCGGCCACAGCGGCAGGAAAGCATTTAATATTGCGCGAGCGGTTCAAATCTCGGTGCCGTTCGAGCTGCGCGTAATTTACAGGAATCGGTTCATAGGCCAAAACCAAAGCGCCGGGAACCCTGGAGACGGCAAATAGGGTAAAATAACCGGCGTTGGCGCCGATATCGATAATCTTTCCGCCCGGAGGAATGTCTTTTTCCAAGCCTGCCATGTAGCATTCATCCATGAATATTTCCTTGAAGGTCTGGGTAAGCCTTTCCGGAACTTCAACGGCGACGCCGGTTCTAGTTTCAAAAAGAAGCTTCTTGTCCCTGATGAACCCGAACTTATAAGCGAGATATAAATACCAGTTTTTAAAATTATTCAATAAATGATAATATCGCATCATTGCTGCACCCTCAGCCGGTATGCTCTGATAGCATATCAGGAAAAATATTAAAACATGATTTTTTCTTTTATGTGTGTTAAAAACATTTAAGTAAATTATTGAACAGTATATGTTTTATGAAGAAAATCGCGGTTGTGATACCAAAATATGGCGTTGTTGGCGGCGCCGAACAGTTTGTCGCTGAACTTACAGAAAATCTCCGGATGCTAAATTCGTATGACTATTTTGTTTATGCCAACCGCTGGCGGACGTCTTCTGCTACAATGAAGTTTCATAAAGTGCCGATAATTACGTTGCCGAAATTTTTAACAACGCTTAGTTTTGCTTACTTTGCGCGTTGCGGACTGGCAAATAATTCCTTTGACATAGTACATTCGCATGACAGAATTTTCTCTGCTGACTTATTCACTTTGCACGGCATCCCGCATCGTTACTGGGTACGCAATATCCGCCGGAAAAAAATGAGCCTCTACGATGCCGCCACTTCCTGGATGGAAAAAAAAATGATTGAGGATGGGGGCTGTTATAAATTTATCGCCGTATCCGAGTTAACTAAAAAGATTTTTCTGGAAGAATACCCGATTGACCCGGAAAAAGTCGCGGTGATTCATCCCGGCGTCCATCTGAAGGATTTCACTGTTTTCGACCGCGCGGCTGTCCGCGCCGAAACAAGGAAAATATATGGCATACCGGCAGATGAACCGGTGCTAATTTTTGCTTCGATGAATTTTGAAATAAAGGGTCTTGATTATATTATGAACTCGCTGAGTGTGCTGAAATCAGAAGGCCATCTTTTCCGCCTGATAATCGCGGGCAAGGGAAATAAGCGCAAATATGCTAGGCTGGCATACAAAACAGGCATCGCCGAAAATATTATTTTCACTGGACGCCTCGATAAAAAAAACCTCATCCGCCATTATCTGGCCGCCGACATGTATATCATGCTTTCCGCATTTGACACTTTTGGCATGGTTGTTCTTGAAGCCATGGCAGCCGGCCTGCCTGTCATTATCAGCGGAAATGTCGGAGCGAAGGACCTCGTAGAGGAAGGAATAAACGGGCTCATTATCGATGATCCGGCAAATTACAATGCTACGGCAAGAAAAATTAATTTGTTGTTCGACAGAAATATCCGCGAAAAAATGGCCGCGTCCGCGCTGCAGACCGCCGCGGGGCACACTTGGGAAAAGACGGCGGCAAAATATGACGATATTTATACCGGTATCATGGAAATGAAAACAAGAATGCGGAGAGGGCAAACACGCCAGTGAATAATCTGGATTATCCGCAACCCCTTACATAACCCGCCATTTTATTATTCCTGTCTCAAACTTTTTATTCATCTGGCACGTAAACAGACTGAACATCATAAGCCTTAAGATCCGAACGTCTGTCTACATCACATACATGCGAAATCTGGTTTTGCTCATTAGCCAAGTACCGAGAAAAGTCAGCGCCAGTGTTACAACAAAAAGCAAAACACCCTGATAAAGCATCTGAGGCGGGTAAGCTTCCTGCCCCCAAAACAGAGTCACGCAAAGGATTAATATCCCCATAAATAATGGATGCAAGGCATACAATCCCAGGGAATAACGGGACAGCAGAGCAGTCGGCTTGCTTATCGAGCGCCATCCGGAAAGACAGAAAGAAACTGCTGTCAATGTTTCCAGAAAAACCGACAATCTTCCAAAAGCGGACATTCTGTGTCCGTACATGTACTCAAAAACAACAGCGATAATAAAACCGGCCAAGAAAAACCAGCGAAATTGAATAAATTTGTCCTTGTATCTGTAAAGATAATAAGCAACGGGGATGTATGCGTACCAGTTCCTCATCGACCGTGTATCAATCGTCTTTCCATCGATTGACGCAATGATAAAATACACGCAGGTAGCCCCAACCACTACAATGAGAACAACTAACTTAATTTTTTCCGGCAACTTCACGAATAAAAAAGCCAGTACAGTGCAAACAATCAAAGCGTAAAGATAGTAGAATATTGATGGAAATGGCGCCAAAAAAGATACCCAGGGCAAATTTGGTCCGCCACTGCGGAAAATCGTTTTCAAAGGCAACGGAAGCTCTCCGCCCAAAATCAAGTAGAGAATAAACTGGATTCCGACCCAAAAAACATAAATCTGAAAGAGCCTTAGAAACCTTATTTTCCAGTAATCGGAAGATTCCGCGAGCTTCTTGTAAAAAAAATACAGGGAGATCAGAATAAAGGAAGGTACAGAAAGCATCAAAAAATAATGAAATAATAATTCATCAATTTTCATTATCAGAAGCTCTACTGAAGATTCATCCGACAAAGTGCTTGTCACGAACACCCGTAGATGCCAGATAAGCACCAGTGAAATACTGACGGCCTTAAGAAAGTCTATGCCCGGGTTTCTTGTTTTTTCTGTTATAGTTTCTTCTCACAAATCAGACAGATTGCCTGTTATTATTTTTTGCTAAACGGCAAACCCAAAAAAAGCAGCCGGGTTATTCTAAAACGCCTTAACACGAACAAAGTTAACACCAGCGAGCCGATAAACGCCAGCAGGGCGGCAGAGAAATATTGCCAGAAATCACTTCCCAAACCCATATTCAAAAAATATCTGTGGCAAACGTAAATATCCAGTGTCAATGTTCCGACCCAGCACAGAAACAAATAAAAGCGCGTGCTGCGGATCAGCGAAAGCAAAAAGGCCGCCAGTGCCATGCCCATAAATGCGAGGACATATTTATAAATGGACACCAGCAAACGCGCTATTCCCGTCTCGCCGAAAATATCAAGGAGAAAAGGATAAAATGTAGGGAGTTCATTTCGCCGATAACCCAGCACAAGCAGCGGAAAACCAATAATGCCTATTGCAAAAAATATTCTACGCCTGGCTTTCACCTCGTCCCAGTATTTACATAAGAAAAATCCAGCCGCATAGTAGGGAAAATATTGCTTAACTTCGGATAAACCAAAAAAATCGCTTGATGCCAGGCGCGACAGCAAAATAGCCCCAATAACGAAATAATTTTCAAAGCGACTCCAGTCCCTCAGGCGCGAAAGCTTCAAGGCGACAAACAATAACACACTATTGAGAAACAACGCCCACAAAAACCACAGGTGGGTACCCGGAAATTTGGCAACGCTCCAGATATAAACGGGAAGACTAACATCCCGATAAAAATGGAAAAAGCCGTAACTGACGAAAGCCCAGATAAAAAAAGGCACAATGAGGCGAAGCCCGTATTTCTTCAAATATCCCAAAAACGTATTGCCCAACTGCGATACAATAATAAAACCGCTCAGCAACATAAACAGCGGCATCGCAAACGGAACAAATGTAAGATAAAAGGGATTATGGCTGAAAGCGGGGTCATTTATTTGAACAGAATGAGCGAAAACAACGATTATAATCGTTATCCCCTTAAGAGCATCGATGTAAAGGTTACGACCAGAGGTTTGCACTTCATTGATATTCAGCATTGATTTGATTTTATCGACAAAGACCACGATTACCTCACTTTTTTTGGTTTTTATTTTTTTGTCTGATTGAAAAAACCGCGCCACCTCAGATTAACTTCCAGACCGTTGAACCAGATTAAATGTAATATTCTCGTGGGCGCTTTTGTTATCAAACCCGTATAACATCCGGTAATCAATCTGAAATCCCTTCTGCCACTGTTCCAGCAGATAATCCTGATGAACATCACCGCAAAGATTATCATTTTCCGTCTGCACCTTGTTGCAGGCCAGATTGACTATTTTTGATTTTCCATAAGCAACTCCCAGCCGGTTCAGAAAAAGCCATCTAAAGCGCTGGAGATTGCTTTCATAAGAATTCGGGGCATGGAATGAAATGAAATCTGTCATTATAATAACCTCCCGCGTCGAAAACAAATGACCGTCCAATGAGAGAGGGTAGTTCCAATCATATACACCCTGATCCCAGCGCCAAACAATCTTATCCTGGTCGGCTTGCGGGTGGGAAATAAAACGCGGCTGAGGTTGTTCTTTCTGTAATGTAAAGCATTCAGACAGATTTGCTCCCATGCGCAGCGTTGGAACAAATTCATCCGTGCTGAACTTTACGAAATCGGCAATATCCACGCTTTCTGTAAAGACGATATCGTCCACGAGAAAAAAAACCTTCTCCGCCTGAAGTGACTTGAGCAACCCAATCACATCTTCTCTAAATGAACGGCTGCTGCTCTGCCTTAAAAATACAATTTTTGCGCCGTCAAACAACTCCATTACGTCTTCATAGGCTTTTTGATGAGCATCGGTTGACGCATGATATAAAACATAAACCGGTGGCGGATGGTCTACTTTTTCTAAATACGAGCATAATAAAGCATGCAACTGCAGAGCTCTGTCTTTAGAAAAGATTACACACTCCACCGGAAATTTTGTTTTCCCCTCTTCCCGCGTCCGGCGCGATTCGTATAAAGCAAGTAAAGCGTCTCTTTCCCACTGCAACTCACGTCTGTGAACTGCCAAATCCAATGGTTTTAAAATAAAATTAACGGCAGGTCTTATGAAGTTTTTCATAAAGTTACTTCCTATAGCGGGCGTGACCAGAGCGCTTTTATTTTCCATAAAAGTTCATGCCGGAACCTTCCTAAAAAACGCGGTCCGGCCAGATAAAATCTTCTTTCATAACGACAGGCGGCGGCACAATGTTCGTTCTCCGCGCAAGAAAGAGGACTGATAATGTTTCCATTTCCGGCCAGAGCGTATTCAAGAACACGCGCCCTTTGCCGGTAGTTTTCCTGCCGGTTAAGCTTCGGGTAATGCCTGGCCAGCGCGGAATCCCGGGATACCACAAGGGGCTTGGGAATATTCCATATCTCCCCCAAAGCGCCGATTCTGAGCCACAGCTCATAATCCTCGGCAGGCGACAGGGTTTCATTAAAAACGCCCGACTTTTCCAAAACGCTCCGGCGGATCATGGAGGAAGATAAAATGATGTGGTTCTGCTGAACAAACCTTTCATAACTTATAAGGCCGAAAAATGATTTTTTCTTAAAATATAAAGGTGTTTCACTTCCCGGAGCCTCATCCTGTCCTGTCCTGAAAGCGTTGCAGCCCAACAACACGCAGTTCGGATGACACCGCATAAAATCCACCTGTCGTTCAAGTTTTTCCGGCAGCCAGGTATCATCGTCATCAAGAAAGGTTATTAGTTCTCCACAGCCTTGGGAGATAGCCCTGTTTCGGGGTACAGCCGGCCTGCCGGCATGCGAACCGGGAAAATAGATGAACCTCTCATCTTGCAAAAAAGGGGAAACAGCTTCCAGTGTTTCCTGCGATTTTCCGTCTTCCGCAATCCAGCACCGCCAATTTGAATAGGTCTGCGCCTGGATACTTTTTAGGGCATTCGGCAATATTTTTGGCCGATTATAAGTCGCGATGATAATATCTACAAACATTGAATTCTTTTTAATATTAAATGCTTTACGTAATTATCATTATCAGAGATTACTTTACTTATCAACAAAATTAGTCAGCAGAAGAAATTCAGGCAAGGCTGCTGTTGTATTTTCGGCTCTTGCCGTCCGGCGCATTTTCGCTTTTTTTGTCTTTAAAAGTCCCTTCCACAATAAATGCGCGAATATTTTAAAATACCTGTTGCCTCATAAATAAATGTTACCGAAGGAATAGCATTTTAAGGAAACGTTGCCTCATAAAAGATGTTACCGAAGCCGGGTGATCTTTTTGAGCTTCATTTCTATGATGTTTCTTAAC
>DSAV01000009.1 GCA_011046295.1 Deltaproteobacteria bacterium
GACTGTACGGGTTATACACATTAAATCAGGCAACGATCTTGCTTCGCGCGGTCTTTATGACCAAGGCTAAGGCGATCTGTTACCCGACCAAATACACCATCATGTGTTACGATCTTCTAACATATCGATGGTTACTAAACATGGAGTTAATATACAAGACTAAAGAAATATAATATTCGGTCATAAGCAATCACTTTATGCCTGTGGCCTTCATCCTAAATGCCTTAAGAAGGAGATTTATTTGGCGGAAAAGAAAGATGGAACACGCAAACGGCTGCTTTTGTGCATCAACGCGACCCTGCAGAAAAAAGCCAAAGACATTGTTGTTTTAAACGTAAAAAATATTTCCAGCTTCACCGATTACATGCTCATCTGCTCCGGAGCGACGGACAGGCAGGTTCAGGCGATTTCTTCCGCCATTCAGGAATATTTGAAAAAGGCCGGTATCAGGCCGCTGGGCGTGGAAGGAAAAGATAACGCGCAGTGGATTCTGCTTGATTACGACGACGTGATAATTTCCGTATTCCAGGAGAGCACACGCGCTTTTTACGATATAGAAAATCTGTGGGACGCGCCGAAAATGAGCATTGATAAAAATAAAACAGAAGTAAAACGCTTGAACAAGGCGATGTCTTGATTCTTCAAAAAATAATAAAAAGCATCAGCGATGTCATATACCCTGCCCGCTGCGTGGGCTGTTCAGATACTCTACACCACGAAAAAGAAAAATACTTTTGTGGCCCCTGCCACGAACAAATAAAATATTTAAACAAAAGCATGTGCCCTGTGTGCGGTATAGCTTTTTTGAACAGCCCGGCTGAAAGCCATCTTTGCGGAAAATGTCTGGAGAAAAGCCCATATTTTACCGTAGCCCGCGCGGTAGCCGCTTATGAAAATGTTATTCTTGAAACTATTCACCGTTTTAAATACGGCCGTGATTTATCTGTCGGTTCTATCCTGGCTTCTTTCATGGCTGATTTTCAATTCCCTGATTTTGATTACCGCAATTATTCCCTGATTGTTCCCGTGCCTCTGCATGTCAAAAAAATGCGTGAACGCGGTTTCAATCAATCCGTCATTCTGGCTCAGGCGCTGAATAAGAAATGGCGCCTGCCCTTAAATTATTTCTTGCTAAAACGCTCTAAATTTACTTTAACACAGACTGGCCTGGATAAAAAAGAACGGGAAAAGAATATCAAAGGAGCGTTTGAGGTGACATCCGCTAAAGAAATTAAAGATAAAAATATTATCCTTATCGATGATGTCTATACCACGGGCGCCACGCTCAATGAATGCGCGAAAACTCTGCGCAAAGCGGGCGCGAAGGATGTTGCCGTATTAACTTTAGCCAGAGTTCTTTAAACAGGATATTTTTTATGAATAAAATATTGGAAAGAAATGAACTGAAAAAGAAAACCGACGCTTTAAAACGCGAAGGGAAGAAAATCGCATTTACCAATGGCTGTTTCGATATCCTGCATGTCGGACATGTCCGTTACTTAAGGCAAGCCAAACAAACCGCCGATATTTTAATTTTGGCGCTCAACAGCGACTCTTCGGTTAAGAAAATCAAGGGAGAAAAAAGACCGCTGGTAAACCAGGAAGAACGAGCCGAAATAGTTGCCGCCCTTGAATTTATAGATTTCGTGACTATCTTTGATGAACAAACACCGTTGGAACTGATTAACCTGCTAAAACCCGATGTTTTAATCAAAGGCGGAGACTGGACAGAAGAACAAATTGTCGGACGCGAAGAAATAGCGCAATGGGGCGGTAAATTGGTGGTAATACCTGAAATTAAAGACAAATCAACAACAAACATCGTCGAAGAAATCAGAAATAAATATTGCCGCGAAGATTAAAACAACTGCTGTTTATTTATTGTGATTTTCCTGTATATTTTGCTTTACAAACATTATACCTTTAGGTAAAAGACACCTTTAGTTTTTGCAAGGAGCGGTTAAATTGGAAAAACAAGTAAATTTAAAGCCGGAAAAGCTGGAAATGTTCCGCAAAATGCTCAAGCAGAAAATCAATGAGCTTTTGAACGAAGCGGAAAAAACAGTTTCTCAAATGACCGATGCTAAAGAAAATTATCCCGATCCGACCGACCGGGCGTCGCTGGAAGCGGACAGAAACTTCGAACTGCGTATTAGGGACAGGGAACGCAAGCTGATTGTGAAAATGCAGGAGGCCATAAAGAGAATAGATGATGGAACCTACGGAATATGTGACGTCTGCGGCGGGCCTATTTCCGAAAAAAGGCTGATGGCCAGGCCGGTAACAACGGAATGTATCGAGTGTAAAACAAAGCAGGAAAAATTAGAAAAGATTAAAGGCGAATAAATTGGAACTAACATAATTTAAAAAAGACGCTCCGCTAACGGGGCGTTTTTTGTTTTTAAAACCTGGGGTATCCTCTATAAGCCATGTTTGTTAATGTAGCCCTGAACATTCCCGGAAATAAATTATTTACTTACGAAGTACCGGAACATCTCGCGGATTATATTCAAAAGGGAAAACGTGTTTTTGTGCCCTTCGGCCGCCGCAAACGCACCGGTTTCATCATATCGTCCACTAATACCTGCGAAGAAGTTGCAAACGTGAAACCGATTTTCGATATTCTCGATGATGAGCCTCTTTTCGGCGATGAGGACCTCGAATTTTACCGGAAGATTGCCGACTATTTCATGTACCCGCTGGGCAAAACACTGGCGGAACTGATACCTTCCGGCGCGGAAAAAAAAGATTTCCTGTGGGTCAGTGCGGCGGCCCTGTCACCTGAGGTTGAGCTTTCCCCCGCACAGGATAAGATCATTTCGTTTCTCCGGCAATACCCGCACGGAATTTCCTGGAATAAATTAACAAAAAGTAACGTGGTTAAAAACATTGCACAGTCCCTCTATTCGATGCACGCGAAAGGGCTTATAGAAATCACCGAAAAAAATAAAAGCCTCATCGCGCCCCGCACAAAAAAAATAATCACTGTGAATAAAGATTTTTCTTCCCATGCAAAATTGACCGAAAAACAGGCAAAGCTTTTGGAATTTATGGTCGGCAGAAATAATATCGCCCTGCCCGATTTAATCCGCGAAGCCGGCGTGTCAATGTCCGTAATCAAAAACATGGAAAAGAAGGGCGCTGTCACGATAACAGAAGAAGAAGATATCCGCAGGGTTTCTCTGGAATCTGTCATAAATACACGTGAAAATGAAAAAATACAACTTAACATTGAGCAGAAAAAAGCCTTGGAAATAATTAACGTCCATTGCGATAAAAATACCTTCACGCCGATTCTGCTTCACGGCGTGACAGGAAGCGGCAAAACGGAAGTTTATCTGAACGCGATTGAAAAAGTTATCCTAAGCGGCGCCACAGCGATATATCTTGTACCGGAAATATCCCTCACACCACAACTCATCTCCCGGATTAAGAACAGATTCCCTCAAGATAAAGTTGCTGTTTTGCACAGCCGGATTGCGGAAACCATCCGCTATGACCAATGGCGGCAAATCAGGAGAGGCGATATCAGCCTGGTCATTGGCGCACGTTCGGCTTTGTTTGCTCCCCTGCCCAATCTGAAATTAATCGTCGTGGATGAAGAGCATGATTCTTCCTACAAGCAGGACGACAGACTAAATTACCACGCCCGTGATTTTGCCGTGGTGAAGGCAAAAATGAATTCAGCGGTGGTTATTCTCGGCTCCGCCACTCCGAGCGTGCGAAGCTTCTTTAACGCCCGGACAAAAAAATACCAGTACATTGAACTTTCCTGCCGCGTCGATGATAAGCCCCTTCCCAACGTTGAAATAATCGATATGAAGCAGCAAAAAGAAATGCTGGGCAAAGCGCCGTTGCTCTCCGACCGTTTGATTTGCGCCATTACCGACACTCTGAACAAAAAAGAACAGATTTTACTGTTTCTCAACAGACGCGGATTCGATACTTTTCTGGTATGCGCGGATTGCGGTTATAATTTCCGCTGCCCCAATTGCAGTGTTTCCCTCAAAAACCATCCGGCGCAAAACATTATCAAGTGCCATTACTGCGACTATAATCAAAAATCCCTGCCCGTCTGCCCTTCCTGCAAAAACAGCAGGATATTGAGTTACGGCACGGGCACGCAAAAACTGGAAAAGGAAATCGCGGATGTTTTCCCCGCCGCGCGCCTGGCCAGAATGGATTCCGACACGATGCAGCGCGAGGGCAGCTATGATAATATCCTTCAGTCTCTGGATAATCGGAATATTGACATCCTGATCGGCACACAAATGGTTACCAAGGGACATGATTTCCCTCATATCACTCTGGTAGGCGTTATTTGCGCCGATACATCCCTGAACATGCCCGATTTCCGGGCAGCGGAAAAAACGTTTCAGATTCTGACGCAGGTGGCCGGACGCTGCGGGCGAGGCAGCTCTCCCGGCACGGTTATTATCCAAACCTTCGATCCCGATAATTACGCCCTGCGCCAAGTGCTCTGCCACGACTACAAGTCTTTTTACGAAAAGGAAGTTTCTTTCCGCGAGGCGCTTAATTACCCGCCCTTCAGCCAGATAATCAACGTGCGCTTGTCTTCTGTCCGAAAAAACATCCTGGCTGATTACGCCCAGGAAACCGGCAAAAAGGCTCAGGAAATAAACCGCGCCATGGGGGAAAAAGCCCAAATAATCGGACCGGCGGAAGCGCCGCTGTCAAAACTACGTGGGCGTTTTCGCCGCCAGATGCTCATTAAAGGAGAAAATATTTACGTTCTCCATCAAATCGCGCGAAAACTCATGAACGAACATAAATTGAGCGCCGTAAAAATGGAAATGGATGTTGACCCGGATAATTTCATGTGAACAGGCGGATGTTTTTCTATTTTGATTCACTTACGCGCTTGGCTGTATCATAAGCATCGGCGATATTGAACACATAAAAAACGAAAAATACAAATACAATAATAACAAGGGCAAATAAGCTCTCTACGCTTATTTCCGCGCTTTTTCTGATTAACGCCCTAAACGGCTCGGCTACGACCAGAATAAAAATACAGGCGGCCGCGCCAAATAACGCCCCTTTCAGCATCTGACCGTTATATAATTGACCGAATCCCGGGAAGAAAACCGAAAGCAATGAAGCCCCCCATTTGCTTTTTTCCGCTGCTTGCGCTGGGGCATAAAACGGCACGTGAGCGTGCAATGTATCTTCAAAAGAATCCGTCCATCTTCTTTGCGATTTTTTCCTTTCCAGATATGATTTTACCCTTTCCAGTATTTCTTTATCAGCCAGATAATAAGTCTGCCGCTTCATACTTGATTTTTCCATCAACGACATACGCATTTCATACATCGGCACTTTGATTAACCGCGCCATAATTTTTGAGCTGATTGCTTTTGCGTCGAGTGATACTTCTTCAATTTTGCCGTAACTCAACTGAGAATATTTACTGGGCATAAAAGAATTCAAATTTATCTTAAAATTAAACTTCAGAATCCGGCGGTCGGTAAATATGAACAGGTCATATAATCTTAACAAGCGCGATGCCTGCAAAACCGTGCATCCTTCTACTTTCTCGTCTCTTTGGAGTGCCTGTCTTATTTTGGGAAGTACTTTTTTTAACATTTTCTCGATATTCTTCCGGCGCGTTATGTAAAAGTAGCCGCTGGCAAGAAACAGCTTAGACGCGTATTTAGACAGGATTGTGAGAGCCAGCAGCACGAAAAGAAGCAAAATAATATTTTTCGCCTGCTGCAAAACAGCCAACAGGATAATGAAGAAAAACATTAAAGAGAAAAGAATTATTGAAATAATCAGTTTTTGCTCATTTATTTGCGAAGCCCAGATAAGATCCTGCGGCACGACCTGATTTATATCAACAATGGAGATTTCTTTTTCTTCCTTCCTGCGCTGACGCGCGAAAAGATATATTAACGGCAGGCACGCTATGATCAGGACAAACAGCGCTGTTAAGGATATCGCGCTATATCGTTTTTCTTTTTGCGCTTGCGCGTCGCCCAGAGCCTTCAGCTCTTCGCTGAATTCTCCAATATAGGACATTGTCGCGGCGTCAAAAAGGTGAACTTTTCTTGTTTTAACGTCTGTAACCCAAACTTTGTCGCCCCAGGATGTGACATCCCCCGGCTCTAAAAGCGGCTCCGCGGTCATCAACTCGCCCGCATATTCACCTTCCCGGTCATATACCACAAGCTTTCCCGCCATCAGATCGTTTTTGGCCAGCAACAGGGCGACTTTGTCGCCGGACCGCGCCAAAAGGGTCGGCCATTCATATTGTCCGATTCTTTCCACTTTTGCAAAAGTCCTGACAAACACCCCCTCCGGCGAATAAATGTCCAGGCGCAGGGCGTTGGTATTGACAATCAGAAAATTTCCCTCATCGGTCAGCACAATGGAATTTGGAAACTTGAACTGCCCCTGTTGCTTTCCTTCGCTTCCGAAGCTTGTCTGGTAATTTCCCTCACGGTTAAAAATATGCACTTTGTGGTTTGAGCTGTCCGCAACGTATATTTTATCGCCGCTGTCATTAAAACAGAACTTAAAAGCGTTGCGTATGATAGAGGAACCGCTGAAAACCGGTCTTAATTCTCCGTTTACCACCCTATATACGTTTTTTGAATTATGATCCGCAATCCATATTTCATCTTCAATAAGTTTAAGCTGCGAAAGTTCGATATCCTCCGGAAGAGTTTTTTTGCCGATTACACGGCCTTCATGGTCGAGATGATATATCATTTGCCCCCAGCTGACAGCCACGCCGTATCCGGACGCGCTGATGAGGACAGGAGAGGGCAGATTAATTTTTTTGTTTTCCGCCATAATTCTGACGCCGACCAGAACAGCGATAAACAAAATGAACAGCAGAAGAATTCTTCTATTCCGGATCTGCAGAAACGGTTCTGCACCCCATTTAGGAAACCGTTTCATAGTCAGTGCACAGTGAGATGACCGACCTGTTCTTTAGTAAACGTAAGCGGCGTTTTCAAGTCGATGGTGGAGTGATAA
>DSAV01000188.1 GCA_011046295.1 Deltaproteobacteria bacterium
TCGCCATGACGGCCTGTATGCGAAAAATGCTCATCACGCTCAATGCTATGGTAAAGAACAATGAACCTTATCAACCCAAAATTAGGGAGGTCCGTGCTTGACTTTTAATACAGTCGCTTTGGCTGTTTATGTGTCAATACCTATGCGATAAACTTATCTGACTTTAATACATTGATTTTACTTGGTGCCTGGGGCGGGAATTGAACCCGCACAGCCTCAAGGACCGAGGGATTTTAAGTCCCTTGCGTCTACCAGTTCCGCCACCCAGGCTTAAGATATGCAAATGACCGGAAACTCAGGCGGCTTATATTATTTTTAATATGCAGTGTCAAGGATTTGATATCGCGCGTATTTGATTAATGATTTTGCCAAGCAAGCATGTGACAAACAAAACAAGATATGCTAAAGATATTTATCTGCGAAAGGATAATTATATGCGCAAAGTTGACATGATAATCACGGGCGGAAAAGCACTGCTTATGGATGAGCAAAGCTCGCAGCTGGAAAACGCCGCGGTGGCTATCGATAAAGGCAATATAGTTGCCGTTGGGAAACGTGAAGATATTACCCGGGAATATCGGGCGGAAAAAACAATGGATGCCGAAAATTCGCTGATTATGCCGGGTTTAATAAATTGCCACACACACGCTCCAATGACCTGTTTCCGCGGCATTGCCGATGACCTGGAATTAATGGACTGGCTCAATAATTACATTTTTCCCGCGGAAGCTAAAAACGTAAATCAAAATCTTGCTTACTGGGGAACAATGCTGGCCTGCGCGGAAATGATAAAATCCGGCACGACAACTTTTAAAGACATGTATATCTTTGAGGATGAAACGGCGCACGCGGCCAAAGAAGCGGGAATGCGCTGCCTGGTGGGCGAAGTGCTTTTTGATTTTCCTTCACCTAATGTTAAAACTCCCGAAGAAGGACTCAACTATACGCGCATGCTGCTGGAAAAGTGGCAAGACGATCCGCTCGTAAATATAATTGTCGAACCACACGCTCTGTATACCTGTTCAACAGCGCTTTTAACCAAGGCAAAAAAACTGGCTGATGAATTTAACGCGCCCGTGGGAATTCATTTACTGGAAAACAAGGCCGAGCGCGAGCAGCTTGAGGAAAAATTCGGCAAAGGAGCAGTTTCATTTTTAAAAGATATCGGTTATCTCGATGATAAATTCATCGCTTTCCACTGCGTTTGCTTAAATGATGATGATATAAATTTATTCGCGCAATATAAATGCAAAATTGCCCACAATCCGGCCAGCAATATGAAGCTGGCCAGCGGCATCGCTCCCGTGCCGGATATGCTCAAAAGCGGTGTTACCGTTGGTCTGGGCACGGACGGATGCGCCAGCAATAATAATCTGGACATGATTAAAGACATGTCGCTTGCAGCAAAGCTACATAAAGTCGCGCGGCTGGATCCGACAGTCATGGACGCGCAGACGGTTGTGCGCATGGCGACAATCGAAGGGGCAAAAGTTTTGGGCATGGAAAATATTACCGGCTCGCTCGAAGTCGGAAAAAAAGCGGACATCATTATTATCGGCCTGAATAAACCGCATCTGACGCCTCTTTATAATGAATATTCACATTTGGTTTATGCCGCCAGCGGCGCGGATGTTGACACTGCAATAATTAACGGAAATGTTGTCATGGAAAACCGTCAGCTTCTGACGATTGATGAAAATGAGGTAATGCAAAAAGTCAGAGAAATAGCTTTGGGCATTAAAGAAAGTTTAAAACAATAGGGGCGATATAAAAAATATAGTGCCATAGCACTGTCACAACCGTCATACCGGCGAAGGCCGGTATCCAGTCATTTTTTATAGGAAACAACAAATCATTTCATAAATACTGGATTCCGTGTCGCGCTTACGCTCCCCGGAATGACATCATTAAAATTTCTATTCATATTCTTCCAGATATCGCTCAATATAATCTCGCACTTTTTCTTTCGATTGGTATATTCCAAAATGTCCTTCGCAAAGAATATCGGCATTGAGTTCCAGCAGTTTGATCATTGATTTTTTCCAGGCGTTTATATCGGAGCCAAAAGATTTATGAAACGGCCCATGTATATCCTGTCCGAAAAGAATTCTTTTGCCGTCTCTGTCCAGATAAAGAGAAATAGAACCGGGCGTATGGCCGGGAGTGTGCAGCCAATGCAATGCATCTTCGCCGTATTTTAATTCGCCCGTTGCTCCGGTGAGTTTTACGTCAATTATTGTTGGCGGAAAATCAGCGCCATACCAACTTGCCGCTGTTTTTTGCGAATCGCCCGTTTCCACGGCCTGAGCGTCCAATTCATGAATTACTATTTTAGTTCCATATTTTTCTTTGAAAAAAGGCGCCGCGCCAATATGGTCAATATGGCAGTGGGTTAATATCAATTTGTTTATCTTTGAGGGGCTGTAACCAAGCTCTTCGATATTATTTACAAGCTGCGAAAAACTTCTTCCCGCGCCGGAATCAATCATGGCTTGCTCGCACGCGAAATCTATCAGACAAACAGCCGCGTCATCGGCATTAGTAATACCAGTTCCACCAATCTGATAAACGCCTTCAATAATTTGCTGAGATTTAATTCGCATTTAAGAAATAAATTTATGGTTTGAATGTACCGATGATTTTATTGATATTTGCGACATTACTCATCTGCAGGTATCTTTCAATTCCTGTAATTACCTCAATGGTTGCTTGCGGATTAATAAAATTTGCCGTGCCGATTTGCACCGCTTTGGCGCCCAGAATCAAAAATTCCAGCGCGTCTTCGGCACACATTATCCCGCCGATGCCGATAACTGGAATGGAAACTTTCTGCAGAACCTGCCAGACCATACGTAAAGCCACCGGCTTTATCGCCGGTCCGGATAAGCCGCCGGTAATGTTTTTCAGGCGCGGCTTTTTGGTTAAAACATTCACGGACATTCCGGTAATTGTATTGATAAGAGATATCGCATCCGCTCCCGCTTTTTCCACTGCTACGGCGATAACAGTAATATCCGTCACGTTAGGAGTTAGTTTTACAATCACGGGCAGGTCTGTCGCGTCTTTTACTTTGCGCGTCACGGCGGCGGCTGTTTTGGGATCAGCTCCGAAACTTAAACCGCCTTTTTGCACATTAGGACAGGAAATATTTATTTCCAGCGCGTGCACACCTTTTACTGAACTTAATTTTTGAGCTACTTTTTTATATTCATCATAACTTTCGCCGTAGATATTGGCGATTACTTTGGTATCATACTTACGCAGGAAAGGAAGCTTTTCTTCGATAAACGCGTCCACGCCAATATTTTGCAGGCCGACGGCATTGAGCATACCGCCTGTAGTTTCCATAATACGCGGCGGAGGATTGCCCAATCTTGGTTTAAGCGACAATCCCTTGACCACAACAGCGCCCAGCTTATTCAAATCTACATAGTCCGCGTATTCTTCTCCGTAGCCGAAAGTGCCGGAAGCGGTCATGACGGGATTTTTCAGCTTGAGCTTCCCTATTTTTACGGACATGTTCATGGATGACTTATCTTTCATCTTAACCACATTTATTTCCAGACGATTTCTCTGATATTGAATACCGGCCCGTCCGCGCATACGCGCTTATACGTTACGGAACTTTTCTTGTTTTTTACCGCCACGGCGCAGCCCAAACAAGCGCCTACACCGCAAGCCATGCGCTCTTCGAGCGAAACCTGACAGGCAAACTCTGTTCCCCGTATTATTTTTGCCAGCCCTTTGAGCATTTCCTTCGGCCCGCACGCGTAAATAACCGTGCTGTCCGGAGAGAAGCTTTTGATCTGTTCTTGAAACACTTGCGTGACCAAACCTTTTTTTCCGATGCTTCCGTCATCAGTGCACAGTGACATGCTGCATGATGATTTTTCTAATCCTTCCACTCCAATTATCCCCGCGGCATTTTGCGCTCCGAGATAAAAATATATTCGGGATGAAGGCAAATAAGTTCTCAGGTTTTGCGCCAAAAAAGAAAGAGGCGCCACGCCCATGCCGCCAGCGACCAGAACGATGTTCTCTTTGTCTCGCAGAATTTCAAAACCTCTTCCCAGCGGGCCGATAATTTCCACCTGCGTGCCTCTGATTAATCCCGCCAGTATCCGCGTGCCCTTCCCTACAACACGGTAAATGAGGCCGACTTCACATGAATTCTTTTTGAGCGCGAAAGAATAAACACTGAAAGGCCTGGACAGAAATGGTTCGGATAACCCGGAAATGCGCAGCATGACAAACTGACCCGGCTGCGGTTTGCCAAAAGCGGCGTGCAGCGCCACGTTTATCTGAAAAACATCTTGCGCGACTTCTTCGTTTTTTAAAATTTCACCGATATAAATATTTTTTGTCATTTTTTTATTTTACCGCTTTAGAATACGCGCGACGTTATTATCGTCAGCGTTGTTACATAAATATCAGATTCGTTCATAATAATTCATTTTTTCTGACACGGCTATATATCCAGCCACATAATCAACGCGTCTTCGTTTGTTTCCCGATAATAATTAATTCTTCTACCCTTTACTACAAAACCTCTTTTTTCGTAAAGTTTTATTGCCTCAATGTTGGATTCCCTCACTTCCAGCGTGATTGATTTGATACCTGCTTTTCTGACGATTTCTTCCATGATTTTGAGCAAATTGAAAGCAAGATTCTGACGGCGAAATTCCTTTTTTACGGCCAGGCTGAACAAATGAGCTTCGCCCGGTACAATCCAGAATATGATATACGCGGCAACGACGGTTTTAGAGCCTAAATCCACCCTCGCGCATAAACACTGAGAACCGGGATTTTCCATTTCGTTGATGAACATTCCCCTTGTCCATGGCGCCGGAAATGACTCATGCTCAATTAAAACAATTTCGGCTAGGTCCGCTTCCGTCATTAAATCTATTATCACCCGTAAAGTGTTGTTTTCAGCCGACATGGAAAAATTCCAAAATTACAGCCAAAATTAAAAAAATGGCGCAAAATACGGGTATTACGCCGCGCAGCTTAAAGGTATTTATAGCCACGGCAATGCCTAAAAGAGGTAAAAAATAATTGGCAAAAAGAAGAGTTTTTATCGCCGCGTCAGGCAATATGGGATACGCCCATATCACCAGCGGAATTAATACTGACTGAACGAACAGAAGATACAAAAAAGTAAAAACAAATACCTTGGACAGGCCAAGGAAAATCATTAGTTCGATTTTTCTGAATTTGTTGTTCCGCGCGTCTTCCAAGGCTTCATCCGACCGGCTGTTGTTTGATTTTATAATCATCACATCCGCCTGCTTGGCTAAAATACCAAAGGGAAGCGCGATAAGAATGGAAAGCGATATCAGTTCCGGGAAAACGCCGCCGACCTGCTGACCCGCTATTATCGCCGTGGACGTGGCGATAATCGCGGCTATGGAATCGTTGGGCGGCACATAAGTCCCTACCGGAATACGGTCTATCCAGATAAGCTCGATGAACGCGCCGATAAGCAAGCCGGCAAAAGGATTATTGAGTAAAAGGCCGATGATCGGGGCAATCACCACCGGGCGGGCAACCATGGCCTGTATAAAAACACGGTCAAGGCAAAGAAGCCCGCCTAAAAAAGATATTAAAATGATTTGCCCAAACAAGTGACGCCCCCTGCAACAATAACCGAAAGGTCTAAATCAATAAAATCTCCCACGGGCTACCGCGCTTCTTTGATAAATAAAAAAAACCGGCGGGCAGCATTATCTTAGACTACGACTATTTACAATAATCTTTCAACGCGTCTCTTATATTAACTGCCCTTTCCCGCGGCACTCTTTTTAACTCAATGACGACACCTGCGTTTTCCAGAAGCTTAACAATGTCTTCAATCTCCTCATTACAAAAAGATACGGAAGGTGAACAGCAAACCTCAAACTTTTCGTTATGAATGT
Organism: Deltaproteobacteria bacterium; assembly: GCA_011046295.1. Lineage (GTDB taxonomy): Bacteria > Desulfobacterota > Syntrophia > Syntrophales > Smithellaceae > UBA4810. The sequence goes on from DSAV01000188.1 coordinate 5,919, forward strand.
TTCCTATGTTTAATTTATCAAAATTAAAGCCCAAATTAAAGGCGTGACACACATCTTTAATGTTGCTGAACAAAACAATTGTTTTTTTTCCACCGTCATGGGCAAAGACATAATTCCGGGCAAAATCATCGACCGAACTTACAATCAGTTCTATATCGCTGGGAACGGCCATCCTGATAACCGTTTCACCAAACAAATCGCCGGCAATACCATCGTCCACAACAATGATGCACTGCGCTTTAATATAAGGCACCCACGCCTCCAGAATTTGCCCGTGGACAAGCCTGTTATCAACCCGCACCAGCGCTATGTTTAAATCATGCGACAATTTTTTAACCGGCAGCTTTCTTGCTTAATATCTCACTGGCCAGCGAAATATTCTTTTGCCCGTAATCCTTTATAAAGCAGGCAAATTCTTTCAGTGACATTTCATCCTTAATTTCAGAAAGTTTCAGCAGCATGGGGAGATTTACCCCGGTAACCACTTCCACTTTCCCTTCTTTCATAAACGAAAGGGAAATATTCGAAGGTGTTCCGCCAAAAAGATCGGTAAGAACAATGACACCCTTTCCATTATCAAGTTTTTTTATGGCATTGCCGATTTCTTTTTTTATTTTTTCCGCGTTATTTGTTTGATCTATGCTTATATGAGCTATGTGCTCCAGCGGGCCCTTTATCATCTCCGCCGCTTTTATCAATTCACTACCCAGGTTCCCATGCGTGGTTATAAGTACTCCGATCATTTTTATTATCCCTCCAACCTTTTTGGTAAAATACGCTGGGCGTATCCCCTTTTTTACCACTTTTATTATCTTACAGGAATCATTTTTATCTTATCAATCAACATCAAACAAATAATATAACATCCGGTTGAAAACATTTTTCAACAATAATTTAATCAAATTAATTCGGTACGCTAATGGATTGCGGCCCAATTGTCAAGGTTTATAGGATTACCGAATTGCCTCAAATAAAATGTTACCGAAGGGGTTGATAAAAGAGGTTCGTTGCCTCAAAAACCGATGTTACCGAGAAGAGAATCGGAAACGGAGGTTTTTATATGAGTCCCCAGGCTAA
>DSAV01000223.1 GCA_011046295.1 Deltaproteobacteria bacterium
ATATTATATTGTTTTACAAGAAACCTGACTGCTGGTCAGATAATGACCGGCTGTTCAGGCACGACGGTATTTCCGGCGAAAAGAAGGATTAAGTGGGGCTCTTAGAACGCAGAGACAAAGAAAAAGACAACCGCAGGAAATCAATTTTAAAGTCGGCGCGTGCACTGTTTTTTCAAAAAGGATTTCATAACGTAACGGTTGATGAAATAGCGAAAATATCGGAGCTGGGCAAAGGTTCAATTTATCTTTACTTCACAAGTAAGGAGGAAATCTACGCTCAGATCCTGTTGGATGATATCGGAAAATTTAATCGGCGCGCGGGTGAAATTTTTGCGGCGGGCAATGGTCAAAAGCCGGCGTCTGTGTTTTTTGCGGATTTTTCCTGCGCCTATGCTGATTTTTTCCTTCAAGACCGGGAACTGTTTAGGATCCTTATGGTTTACATGCTGCAACCAGAACGAATGAATCTTTCAGGGGAGCTGAATCCTCAAATTGTCAACGCCTATACCAAATCCATTGATATGTTCGGCCGGATACTTGAGGCGGGCGCCGAAAAAAAGGAATTTCCTCCTGGCATTAATTTTAAACAGGGCCAGTACGCCGTCTGGAGTCTGCTCAACGGCATTATCTCTCTTTATATTTTTTCCGGCACTCAGGCAAAGCGCGCGGAAAAAATTCGCGCCACGATCAAATCAGCACTGGAAATATTCATCAGAGGTTTAAAGCAGCAATCGTGAATATTTTTTTAAAATACAAAGTTTGTAAATAAAACAAGAAAGGTGGTTTTTTATGAGTAATTTGCTGGTGAACACAAGAGATCAGGAGTTTGTATTGTTCGAGCAGCTGGGTATTGACAAGTTGTTCGAAACGGAGGCCTTTAAGGATTTTACCAAGGATGATTTGTTGATGATCCTTAACGAGGCGGAGAAAATGGCGGTTAATGTTGTCGCGCCGACGCTTGCTGAAGGGGATAAGGAAGGGTGCACGTTCAAGGATGGCAAGGTAACGATTCCCAAATGCTTCCATGACGCATGGAAGAAATTCGTAGAGGCCGGATGGCTTGCCCCTTCAGAATCGCCGGATGTCGGCGGTCAGGGACTGCCGCGTTCCATTGCCTTCGCCGTATCGGAGCTGATAGGTGCGGCCAACTATGCTTTCCAGATGTATCCCGGGCTGACCCACGGCGCGGCCGGTCTGATTGAGACCTATGGAACGGAAGAACAGAAAAACAAGTACATGTACAAAATGTACGCCGGTGAATGGGCCGGTACAATGTGTCTAACCGAACCGGGCGCGGGAAGCGACCTCAATCTGATCAAAACAACGGCCAAAAGGCTTCCCGACGGAAAATTTCAGATTACCGGCACCAAATCTTTTATTTCTTCCGGCGACCATGACCTTACGCCCAATATCATTCACCCCGTTTTGGCGCGCATTGAAGGGGATCCTCCGGGGACAAAAGGCATCTCCATTTTTATTGTGCCGAAAATCAAAGTCAATGACGACGGTTCTTTAGGCGAGCCCAATGACGTTGTTACCGGCGGTATTGAGCATAAGATGGGTATCAAGGCTTCCGCCACGGCGACCCTTAACTTCGGTGAAAACGGAAATTGTGTTGGTGAATTACTGGGCGGCGAGCGCGAAGGCATGCGCATCATGTTCCAGATGATGAATGAAGCCAGATTGGGAACGGGCATGCAGGGACTGGATTCGGCAACCGCCGCTTACGAGCATGCTGTCCAGTACGCCAAGGAACGCATCCAGGGTAATGACATAATGGCCGGGAAGGATCCCAACGCCAAACCGGTCGCGATTATAAATCACCCCGATGTCCGCCGCAAATTGATGTGGATGAAGTCTCATATCGAAGGAATGCGTTCCATGAATTACTTTGTCGCCTACTGTATGGATAAATCGAAAGTTGCCGCGACAGAAGAGGAAAAAGCAAACTGGGAAGGCTACCTTGATTTGATGACGACAGTGGTCAAGGCTTATTGTTCGGACAAAGGCCTGCTGATTTGTTCTACGGCGATGGATGTCTATGGCGGTTACGGCTACTGCCAGGAATACCCTGTGGAACAGTATCTGCGTGACGAAAAGATTGCCACTATTTATGAAGGAACCAACGGCATTCAGTCGCTTACGCTGGTCGGCAGAAGCTTGGGCCAGAGAAAAGGCGCAAATGCCATGAATCTCTTCGGCGAAATACAAAAGAACATCAAAAAAATGAAGGAGCACAAAGAACTGGGCAAGTTTACCGCCATTCTGGAAGAAGCGGCCAATGCGTGCATGGACATTACCATGTTTTTCGTGCAGGCGGGAAAAGCCGGGAATTTCCTGCTGCCCATACTCAATGCCTATAAATTCATGGAAATCTTCGGCGATGTGCTTTTAGGCCACTTTTTGATTGACGCCGCCGGTGTCGCCGCGGAAAAGCTTGACGCTATTTATAAAGAAAAAGGCGCGGACACTGAGGAAAAACAAAAAGCTCTGTGCAAAGATGACAAGGAAGCGGCATTCTACAGCGGACGCGTTGCTTCGGCAAAATTCTTCGCGGTCGAAATTCTGACAACGGTAAAATCCCGCTGCGAAGCCATTAAAATGGACGAGAAATCCGCGCTGGAGTTGAGCGAAGAAGCTTTCGCTTACTAATATAATGAAATAAAGGCCATGCTTTGCATGGCCTTTATCATTTGAATAGAGAGTGTCACAGTATTATTAAAGATGCGAGTATCACTTTAGGAAAGGTCAAGGAGGAAAAAATGTCATATGATATTAAAAAAGTCGGTGTTTTAGGAGCGGGCGTGATGGGCGCGACCATCGCCGCTCATTTAACCAATGCCGGTGTCGAGTGCTGTCTTCTGGATATCATTCCGTTTGAGCTGACGGAAGATGATAAGAAAAAAGGCCTCACCGAACAGAGCCAGGCGTGGCGTAACCGTTTCGCCCAGAACGGACTGAACGGAGCGCTGAAATCCAAGCCCTCGGCGTTTTTCACCAAGAAGAACGCTTCAATGATCAAAATCGGCAATTTTGAGGATAATTTAAATATGCTGGCCGATGTTGACCTGGTGATTGAGGTGGTCATTGAAAATTTGAAAATCAAGCAGGAACTTCTGGCCAAGGTGGAGAAAATAGTCAAGGACACATGTATCGTAACCACAAACACCTCGGGAATTCCCATCAAGGATGTTTCCGCCAAACTCAAGCCCAAAGTAAAAGAGCGTTTTCTGGGGATGCACTTTTTCAATCCCCCGCGTTACATGAAACTCTTGGAAATAATTCCCGGAGAAAAGACGAAAAAAGCCGTTGTAGACTACATGGTGGAATTTTCCGAAAGCGTTTTGGGCAAGGGAGTCGTTATCTGCAAGGACAGGCCGAATTTCATCGGCAACCGCATCGGCAGTTTCGACATGGCCAATGCCGCGCATGTTATGTTCGATAAAGGGCTCAAAGTGGAAGAGATTGACGCGATTATCAGCAAACCTCTGGGAAGGCCAGGATCCGCCATTTTCGGGACGATTGATTTGGTCGGTCTTGATGTAGGTTATCATGTCAGCAAGAATCTCTATGACGGCGTGCCGACTGATGAAATGCGCGAGTATTTCAAACCCAACGAAATCACGATGAAGATGATTGAGAACAAGTGGCTCGGCAACAAATCCGGTCAGGGTTATTACAAGAGGACCAAAGATGAAAAAGGAAAAAAAGTTAAACTGGTTCTTGATTATAAAACAATGGAGTACGTTTTACCGACCAAGCCGGTATTTGAATCTGTTGAAAAAGCGAAGAAGACACCTGGCGGGTTTGCGGAGAAATTGAAAGTATTATTCAACGGTACGGATGTGGCGGCGGAAGTCGCACGCGAATACCTGTGCAGAAATTTCATCTACGCGGCCAACCGTGTTCCGGAAATCAGTAAAACAATCGTGGGCATCGATAACGCGATGAAATGGGGATACAATCATCAGTTGGGTCCGTTTGAAACTTGGGATGCCGTGGGCGTTAAAGAAGCTGTCGAAGTAATGAAAAAACTCAACCTGAAGGTTCCCAAAAAGGTCGAGGATATGCTCAAAACCAGGCATAAATCCTTCTACGTGAAAAAGAAAGACGGAACCTACTATTATGATTTTTCGAAGAAAAGCTATGTAAAAATGGCGGAAAACCCGAAAATCATCCTGCTGCCCTCGCTCAAAGAACGCAAGAAAATTGTAAAGAGCAATCCGGCCGCGACGCTGGTGGATATAGGTGATGGTGTTGTCTGTCTGGAATTCCATACCAAGATGAACGCGATAGAAGAGAATCTCACGAAGATGATTTATGAAAGCTGCGATATCGTGGAAAAGAATTTTGCCGGCATGGTTGTCGCCAACCACGCCACCAACTTCTCCGTGGGCGCCAATATATTATTCGTGCTGGATGCCGCGCAGAAAAAACAGTGGGATCTGATTGCCAAAGGCGTGGAAGAGCTGCAGAATGCCAACATGAGGATGAAGTATCTTTCCAAGCCGGTGGTTACCGCTCCCGCGGGCATGGCACTGGGCGGCGGCTGCGAAATGGCTATTCACGGTGCCAAATGCGTGCCCCACGGTGAAACCTATATGGGACTGGTGGAAGTTGGAGTCGGACTGGTTCCTGCCGGCGGCGGCGTCAAAGAATTGATGGTGCGCTGCACGGAAGGTATTCCCGAAGGCTGCGTTGAAGACGGAATGAATCTGCAGCAGATTTACGCGAAAGTTTTCCAGAACATCGCTATGGCCAAAGTTTCTACCAGCGCCGCCGAGGCGATGGAATTGGGTTATATCCGCAAATCGGAAAAAATCAGCCTGAGCCGCGACCAGCATATCTGGGACGCCAAACAGGCCCTGCTTGGCCTGACCAAATTCTACAGAAAACCAAGACCGGCTATGATACCCGTCATGGGCGAGAATTTCCGCGGCATGATTGACGCGGCTCTTTACGGCATGAAACACGGCAACTATGTTTCCGATTACGATGTGCATGTTTCCCGAAAGGTTGCTTATGTGATTTCCGGCGGCGATTGTGCGGAAGGCACATGGGTTACCGAGCAGGAAATTCTTGATCTGGAAAAAGAGGCCTTTGTCAGTCTCTTGGGAGAAGCGAAAACTCTGGAAAGAATTATCCACATGCTCAACACGGGAAAGCCCCTGCGTAACTAGAAAGCAGTAAGCTGTCGGCGGATTGGGACTTATGAATTAGCCGCCGTTTTGAGACAGATAAAGAATAGATATTTTAAGGAGGAAAATCATGCGTGAAGCTGTAATTGTAGAAGCAGTAAGAAGCCCTGGTGGCAGATATAGAAGAGGCGGCCTGGCTCAGACCCGGGCCGACGAATATGCGGTTCAGGTTATCAAAGGCTTGATGGCCAGATTGCCACAGGTAAAACCGGAAGAAATAGATGATTTAATCGTTGGCTGTTCCTTTCCGGAATGCGAGCAGGGAATGAATTTAGGCAGAATTATCGCGTTGGGTGCGGATCTGCCGATTTCCGTTGCCGGGATGACGGTAAACCGTTTTTGCTCATCGGGCATTCAGGCTATTGCCGACGCGACGGCGAAAATCCGTGCAGGGTGGTCGGATGTCATTATCGCCGGTGGTTGCGAAACGATGACCCATATCCCTATGGGTGGTTCCGCGCAGCGGCCAATGCCCGACTATCCGTGGGATAAGCCTTATCCTTATGTTTCCATGGGGATAACAGCGGAGAACGTGGCAACGAATTATAATGTTGCGCGGGAAGATCTGGACAAATTCGGTCTGGAGAGTAATCGCCGGGCGTATGAAGCGATTCAGGCGGGAAAATTCAAAGAAGAGATAATTCCGATTCAGGCCTATAAGTATAAGGTGAAAAACGGGAAACGCATCCGAGAAAAAGTTGTATTCGATATGGATGACGGTGTGAGATGGCCAGCAAAGATAGAAGATATGGCTAAATTACGTTCTCCATTTAAAGCAGGTGGATCATGTACCGCGGGTAATTCTTCGCAGATGACCGATGGTGCCGCTTTTTCCATGTTGATGACGGCGGAGAAGGCTCAGCAACTCGGCTTGAAACCTCTCGCCAAGCTGGCGTATTATGCTGTGGCCGGCTGCAAGCCGGAGGAAATGGGCATCGGTCCGGCGGTAGCGATACCCAAAGTATTAAAAATGGCCGGACTCACAACGGATGACATTGAACTTTTCGAAATCAATGAAGCTTTTGCCTCGCAGGCAATCTATAGTTGCCGCAAGATTGGTATTGAAGAGAGATATTGGAAAGGCGATATCAACCCCAACGGCGGAGCCATTGCTTTGGGACATCCGCTTGGATGTACCGGCGCTAAGCTAACCGCGCAACTTTTACATGAGATGAAACGCCGTGGTTCGAAGCGGGGTATCGTTTCCATGTGCATCGGCGGCGGTATGGGCGCTGCCGGCATCTATGAGATGCTGTAGTTAAAATTAATTTTGCGGCACGAAGCTGAAAAATAGCTATTCCCTTTGTTATACGTGATATTTCGGATAGCAGAGGGAATAGCGTTTTTATTTACATTGAAACAATTATTTATAGTTCTCTGCGTAATTCAAATTAGACATTTTGCTTGAAATGAAATAAGCTTTAAGCTATAGCAAACCAAAATTGGGCGGTTAACTCAGCGGGAGAGTGCTACCTTCACACGGTAGAAGTCGCTGGTTCAATCCCAGCACCGCCTACCAGTTTTGCTTTCAAAGATTGGCAAATTTTTGCCAATCCCTGTTGCCTCATAAATAAATGTTACCGAAGGAATAGCATTTTAAGGAAACGTTGCCTCATAAAAGATGTTAC
>DSAV01000238.1 GCA_011046295.1 Deltaproteobacteria bacterium
CCCTGCGTCTACCAGTTTCACCACTCCGGCACGGGGTGCGATTATATAAGCGGTCGGGATAAAGTCAAGCTAAAATCAAGTTGACAGTGTTTTATGCCTGTGTTAATTGGGCTGCACATTTTTTAAACACTCTCAAGGGGTTGTAGCTCAGCTGGGAGAGCGCCTGAATGGCATTCAGGAGGTCAGGGGTTCGATCCCCCTCAGCTCCACCAAAAAGTCAGGAATCATCATAAAACGGTGATTCCTTTTTTTATTACAGCTCCTGCGGCAGCTTTTTAATATCTATTCTCTTTTTCTTAATCAGCGCTTCCCTGTTGCCTTCCAGCCACGAACGCATGGCTTCTTCCTGTTTAACCGAAAGCAGTATCCTTTTGTAAACTTCTTTTGCTTCTTCAAAGTTCTTTCTATTTATTCCGCTTGCCTCTTTAAATTTCAGGATGATATAAGCGTCATCAACTACAAGCGGTTTTTCGGGAAAAGGATTCCCCGCCGACAGCTGAATCAGAGTTTCGACATCCCCTTCCACTAAACCTATTTTGGGAATCACATCGCCGGGCAGGAAAAAACCGGTTTCTTCTACTCTCAGCCCTTTTTCCCGAATCACTTTTTCGAATTGCTCTCCCGCCTTTGCCCTCTCCAAAATATCTTGCGCCTCGCGCGCGGCAAGGCTTTGCATTTCCGCCTCGATAAAACTTCTTCTCACTTCAGCATAAACATCCTTAAGCTCCGGCAAATACGCTTCCTTTTTATCTACAACCTGCAAAAGGTAGTAGCCATTTTCGGTGGCAAGTACTTTGCTGATATCACCGTGCCTTAAACTCATCAGCTCGGCAGCAAGCCCTTTTACAGTTGCGAATTCTTTTGGAGGAGCGTTAACAAAGAAAAAACCGGTGGTTTGGACGTTTAATTTATTATCCGCTGCATATTGGTCAAAGTTATCTTCCTGATAGATGGTATTGCGCGCTTCCCGCGCACCGCTGTGCGCTTTATGCATTCCGCGGGATAGTTTCATATCCCTGAGAACCCTGCTTCTTGCCTCGGAAAACGACAACTGTCTGCCGTCTTTTCCGAGATAAATATTCCGGTGAAGATTGTAATAATCGCGGATTTCATCATCGCTGATTCTCTCCGGCGCAAAAGCGGCAGCCGAAAAGTACAAATACTTAATTTTAAACTGCTCTGGACGGCGAAACAGACTGCTGTTGGAACTCAGATAACTTTTCAGTTGTTCAGCCGAGGGATTGACCCTATGACGCATGTCCTTGGCGGAAACGCGGACAAAATTAACGTTCACCTCCTGATTTTGCAAAACGAACAAATCAAAAGCCTCCCTCTCGGAAACCTTAACACCTTCACGAACAATCATCTCTATGCGGTTCGCCATCAGATTGATCCTTTGCAGTGCTTCAAAATCTTCGGCTGACACGCGGTTATAGCGGAGCATTTGCCTGTATTTTCTTTCGTCGAACATACCGTCGGTCTGGAACTCAGGAATGGATGTAATCGAACGAACCAGATCCTCGTCGGAAACCTGCAGCTTTAAATCCGAGGCCTTGGACATAATAACGTGCCGGTCGATAAGGTCGTCATATGCTTTTTGCTTGAGATCCATTTGCTTGAGCATCTCCGGAGTCAGTTCAGCACCATAGCGCTGCCGGGCCACATTAAGCAGTCTTTCATATTCTTCACGAACATCAGCTTCGACGATTGTCCGTCCGTCAACAATAGCTATAACCGATGCCGTCTGGCTGCCTCTGTCGGTACCAAAGTACAGAACAAAGACAATAATGATTACCGCGATAACGGCAAGCATGAACCAGCCGCGCGCGTACTTGCGGAAAAATTTTAGCATAAACCCACCTCTAAATTGTAATTGCCTGATGCGACAATAATTGAAGCTTGTATTTTCCTATTATAGTCACCTGTAAAATGCAAATATAATTTAAAAAGGCGTTGATTAGGCAAGGGAAATACGGTATAGAAAAAAATCTGTCAAAAAGCGAATTTTATCTTAAATACTTAGAAAACTGGAGGATGAATGCTGTTCGATTACATTTTGGGGCAATTTTCCAATGACCTCGCCATAGATTTGGGTACAGCAAACACATTGGTATATGTCAAAGGCAGGGGAATCGTTTTGAATGAACCGTCCGTTGTAGCCGTACACCAGGACGCGAAAGGAGTAAAAAAAGTTCTGGCCGTCGGCAATGAAGCCAAAATTATGTTGGGGCGCACGCCCGGTAACATCGTGGCCATGAGGCCGATGCGCGATGGCGTGATTGCCGATTTTGACGTGACGGAAGCGATGCTGAGGCATTTTATTTTGTCCGTGCACAACCGCAAAACATTGGTCCACCCGCGGATTATTGTCGCCGTGCCTTCAGGAATAACGCAGGTGGAAAAAAGGGCAGTGCGCGAAACGGTGGAATCGGCGGGGGCAAGAGAAATATACATAATAGACGAGCCGATGGCCGCGGCAATCGGCGCCGGGCTTCCCATCTCAGAGCCAACAAGTTCGATGGTGGTCGATATAGGCGGCGGAACCACGGAAGTGGCCGTTATTTCGCTTGCCGGCATTGTTTATTCCAAATCGGTAAAAGTGGCGGGTGATAAAATTGACGAAGCCATCATCCAGTATATGAAACGCAAGTATAACCTGCTCATCGGGGAAAGAACAGCGGAAACCATCAAGCATGAGCTTGGATGCGCATATCCCCTTGACGAGATAAAGATAGGCGATGTTAAAGGCCGGGATTTAATCGCCGGAATTCCCAAAATTATTGAAAGCAATTCCGAAGAAATCAGGGAGGCGATCAGTGAACCTCTCACTATGATTGTCGAAGCGGTAAAAGACGCGTTGGAAAATTCTCCGCCGGAACTTGCAGGTGATATCGTCGATAGAGGCATTGTGCTGACGGGCGGCGGGTCTCTTTTGCAAAATATTGATATTCTTCTCCGGGAGGAAACCGGACTGCCGATAACAATTACCGACGACCCTCTTTCCGCCGTAGCGCGCGGCGCTGGCATGGCGCTGGACCAGCTTGAAGTCCTCAGAGAAATTGCCGTACAGGTGTGAAAACTATATAAACGGACTTAGTAAATACCCTCTTTTCACAATTTGCCGGCGCGGACTTATCATTTTATTTTGACCAGGTAAAGAATGATTTTTTTAAAAAATTATAAATCTCTAGCTTTTGTCGTTTTTCTTTTTCTGGTCGCTCTAATCATGCTATCCTACAGCGCGAAATACGGGCAAGGCGGCGGCGTGTTCAAAAACATCGTGCTGGAAACAGCCGCGCCTCTGCAATCAGTTCTCAACTCTTCCGTGACAACCGTGAGCGACGCGTGGAAGCGCTATGTATTCCTTGTCGGCCTTGAAGAGGAAAATAAAAAATTAAACAAGTTTATCGGCTATCTTCAGTCAGAGCTTATAACATACAGGGAAGGTTACCTCGACGCACAGAGACTAGGCGAAATTCTTGCTCTCAAAAAAAGCGTTGATTACCCGTCTGTAGCGGCGCGGGTTATCGCCAAAGATCAGGCGGCTCTTTCTAAAACTATTTTGATTGATAAAGGTTCCGCACATGGACTAAAAAAAAATATGCCGGTTTTGGTTCCTTCAGGTTTGGCGGGACGCCTCATCGATGTTTCCTGGCATGTCTCCAAAGCTTTATTGCTCATCGATGAAAACAGCAATGTTGATGCAATGCTGCAAAGGACAAGGGCGCAGGGAATTGCCAGTGGAGCCGGGTACCGCGGATGCGTTTTAAAATATATTACTCGCGATCAAAGCGTGGCCGAAGGCGATGTTGTCATTTCTTCGGGAATGGGCGGCGTTTTCCCCAAAGGCTTGCTGATCGGCGCGGTCAGCCAGGTGGAAAAACCGCATACAGACCTTTTTTTGAATATCAGGATTGCACCTTTTGTCGATTTTTCGAAATTAGAAGAAGTAATTGTCCTGATTACCGAGGACGGTAAATAGCAATGTCTTATATCATATATTTATTGCTGCCATTATTATCAATCTCACTGGTTGTGCTGCAAGCGACTCTCGCGGACATTTTCTTTTCCGGCCGCCTGGTTATTGAGCTTTCGCTTATTGCCGTCATATACGCTGGCTTTCGTATGGAACTAATTAGTGGTTCCGTTTTCGCATTTATCACCGGTTTTGTTTTTGATTGTATCGCCGGGTCGGTAATGGGTTTATTTACTTTTTTTTATTCTATTGTTTTTATCTGTTCATTTATTTTTTCCCTCATTATAGATAGCAGCAGATTGCTTTTTATTTCCTTATACAGTTTTTGCTGCGCTTTAACCGAAAAAATGCTGGTTATATTATTTTATAAATTGTTTTTGGGTTTTGACGCTTCTACCGGATTGCCTTTTGTTTTCTTGTCGGAGACCCTGCTACTTGGATTGTTAGCGCCGGCATTTTTTTATTTAATGCGCCGCCTTGAGATTATTTTTTATGGAAAACCGCTTCAGCGTGCTGAACACACCGGATCCGGGTGAATTTCGGCAGAAATTTAAAGTTGTTCTTTTCCTGCTGCTGGTGATTTTTTCCGTCCTGCTGATCAGGCTCTGGTTTCTGCAGATAATCAAAACGGAAGAGCTGCAGCAACGTTCAGAAAGCAATGCCGTCCGTTATCGGAAAATTCAAGCTATGCGCGGACTGATTCTGGACAGAAACGGCGTGTTGCTTGCTGGAAGTCTGCCTTCTTTTAATGTCGTTTATATGCCGGGAGTTGTAAAGGATCATGAACAGATACTCAATCGGCTCAAGTCGCTTTACGAAAAACAATCCCTTCCGGTTGAATTTGATTCTTCCTTGCCGAAGTCAGTCCGGCCGTATATGCCTATAAAATTGGAAGAAAATATCGGCATGGAAAAAGTTGCCGTAGTAGAAACTAACTCTCTTAGTTTAACCGGAGTTTACATAGATGTCTCTCCCGTGCGCCGCTATCCCAAAGGGGAAATGATGGCGCCGATAATCGGATACACAGGTGAAGTCTGCAGGGAAGACTTAAAAAAAGAAAAAGGCGGATATACGCTGGGAGATATTTCCGGCAGACATGGCGTGGAGAGAGTCTTCGACGAATACATTCGGGGTAAAAACGGCGCCGAGCTGATTGAGGTTAACGTTTATGAACGAGAAATTAAAAATTTAGGGCGCATAGACCCGGTACCCGGCAATAATGTTGTGATGAGCGTTGATGCCGGATTACAGAAAGTTGCATGGGAGGCGCTAAAAGGAAAGGCGGGCGCCGTCGTCGCGCTGGATCCTCGCGACGGAGCGATATTGGCTATGGTAAGCGCGCCTTCTTTTGACCCCCATCTTTTCAACGTGACTTTTTCACCAGAGCAGTGGAGAGGTCTGCTGAATAATCCGCGTGCCCCCATGATCAACAGGGCAATATCAGGACAGTATCCGCCCGGCTCCGTCTACAAATTGATTGTCGCAGCCGCCGCGCTTGAAGAAGGCGTCATTTCCCCGGATAGTAAAATACTTTGCACCGGAGCATACAGATTGGGAAGCAGAACTTACCGCTGCTGGAGGAGGCATGGTCATGGCAAAGTTGACCTGCATAGGGCCATTGTGGAATCATGCGATGTTTATTTTTATAATACCGGTAGAATGCTGGGCGTGGACACGATAGCAAAATACGCAAGGCTTTTCGGGTTGGGAAGCCCCACCGGAATTAATCTTCCCAATGAAATGAGCGGGATAGTTCCGTCACAGGAGTGGAAATTGTCCCGCATGGAACAACCTTGGCTGCCGGGTGAAACAATTTCCATATCCATCGGGCAGGGATATAACCTGGCCACGCCTCTTCAACTTGCCAATGCCTACGCTGCCTTGGCCAATGGCGGAACTTTCTGGAAGCCTTATCTGGTGCGGCGCGTGGAAACCATCAAAGGAAGGATTTTATTCGAGCACAAAGCGGAAAAAATAGGAACGCTTTCATTGAGTAACAACACTATCGAATTACTGAAAAATGCTCTTTGGGGAGCGGTCAATGACAAGAGGGGCACGGGCAGAGCAGCCAGGATAGCTCATGTTGACGTCAGCGGCAAGACCGGCACCTCGCAGGTTGTCGGACTGCCTCAGGATCTTCAGGCCCGCAAAGAAATAAAATTTACCGAGTTTCAAAAAGATCATGCACTGTTTGTGTGCTTCGCCCCCCGGAATAATCCGGAAATAGTTATAGCGGTAGTTGTAGAACACGGGGGACAAGGGGGATCGGTAGCCGCGCCGATTGCGCGACGGATACTGAACGCTTATTTCGCGAAAAAAGACAAAGAGCAGGCTACCATGGCGAAAAAAGCCTCGGATAGCCGCGAGAGCTACTAATTTAGAAACACACGAGAAGAAAACATAAAAAATGGTTGTGTTATGACATTCAACTCCGACCGCAGCTTTCTGAGCAGTTTTGACTGGACGCTTTTAGCTCTTGTTTTATCCCTTTGCGCAATAGGCCTTTTAAATATCTATTCCGCGGGATACGGTACTTCACAAACACAAACACCATTTTATCTGAAGCAACTCCAATGGATCGCATTGGGCTTAATCGCCATGTCGGTAACTTTTTTTATCGATTACCGTATCATCGCCCGTGGAGCTTATATTTTCTATGGTATCGCCATTGTGCTGCTATTTCTCGTTTTCATATCTGGCTACACCATGCACGGTTCACAAAGATGGTTATCGATCGGCGGCTTCGCTTTCCAGCCTTCCGAGTTCGTAAAGCTGGCGATAATTCTCGCACTGGCCCGCTACTTCGATAACCACAAGTCGAACAAGCCATATA
>DSAV01000267.1 GCA_011046295.1 Deltaproteobacteria bacterium
CTATTAACCATTTTTAGGCCCCGTTTTTTGGTATTAAGGCGAAAATTACTAAAGTTGAATTTATCAAAAGCGCGACGCAGCCTTCTCACTATCCGCCTCAATACTACCGGGTTTCGTTTTTTAGGAAATCGGGATTTAAACAATAAAGCTTGATTAATTGACGGTGAAACAATAAAATAATCAAAAATTAAGATAGTGTCGGCAAAAACATGAAGATACTTTACGATATATTTAGAAAGGAGATAAAATGGGTCAACAAGCTCGCATCGCTTTCAAATACGAACAGCTAAAAAGTTTTTGCGTCAAAAACCATATCCGCAAACTTTCCTTTTTTGGCTCGGTTTTGCGTGATGATTTCCGTCCTGACAGCGATGTCGATGTGCTGGTTGAATTTTATCATGGGTATCAGATCGGACTTTTGAAAATTGCAGCTATGGAACAAGAGCTTTCCGAAATTGTTGGGCGCAAAGTTGATATGCGTACGCCTGCCGATTTGAGCCGCTATTTCAGGCAAGAGGTTGTTGATACCGCGGCTGTGCAATATGCTGAAACATGATCTGATCAGAGTGCGGCATATGATAGACGCGGCCGGAGAAGCTTTATCTTTCGCGCGCGGCAAGTCGCGGGAAGATTTTCATAAAGACAGGATGCTGCTTCTTTCATTAATCAAAGAAATTGAAATAATCGGGGAAGCATCATCAAAAAGTACCGATGAATTCAGGCAAAATCATCCGGAAGTGCCCTAGACGCATATTGTAGCGATGAGAAACAGGCTGATTCATGCCTATCTTGACATCGATGCTGATCTGGCCTGGGATACTATCAATAGCGACTTGCCGTCTTTGTTAAATCAGCTGAAAAAAATAGTTGCGTAAAAGTAAAACTCTTTCATGAAAATTACCAAAGCAGAATTTATCAAAAGCGCGGTGTTGCCTTCTCAATATCCGCCGGCGGAGTTGCCGGAGATTGCTTTTGCCGGGCGTTCAAATGTCGGCAAATCGTCTCTCATTAACGCGCTGGTAGAACGTAAAAATCTGGCCAAAACCAGCAACACGCCGGGGCGCACGCAGCTGATTAATTTTTTCATGATAAACGATAAAATATCGTTTGTTGATTTACCCGGATACGGTTTTGCCAAGGTGGCGCGTTCTGTCAAAAAAAATTGGGGAGAAATGGTTGAGGTTTATCTAAGCCAGCGCCCGAACCTTGCTATGGTTGTTCTAATTCTCGATATCCGGCGTGTTCCCAATGAAGATGATTTGTCGCTCAGAGATTGGCTGGATAACTACCGCATACCTTACTTGTATGTTTTAACCAAGAGCGATAAATTGTCCAATAATCAGTGCGTAAAGCAAAGGCGGATAATTGAAAGCGTCCTGAGCATTGGCGATGCGGAAAAATTTCTACTTTTTTCCGCGAAAACCGGTAGAGGCAAAGATGTGCTGTGGCAGGTTTTGCGCGAGTATTTGAAATCGTTTCAGTAAGCAATCAACGCGAATAAATTTCTTTAATAACAATTATTTGCTGATGTTTTTTCTTTGTGTTGTTTTTATAAGAAGGTAAAAAGAGTTAAAAAAAGAAGATTTTTCTTGACCAATGGTCAAAAATTTCCTATATCGTTAACGGCTATTATTGATAATTACGTTAAGGTTTTTACGACAGGTTAATTTATTATGTTTGCCGCACAGTTTTTTTCTTTTTCACTTCAAAAAAATTTTAAAATATTTTCCCGTAGAGAAAGCTTAAGGAGTATCAAGTGCTGAAAGATAATGAAAAAGTTGGCGCAGTAATGGTTGTTGGTTCGGGAATCGCCGGCATTCAGGCGTCTCTCGATTTGGCCAATTCCGGGATGAAAGTTTATCTTGTGGAAAACGGCATCAGTATCGGCGGGGTTATGGCGCAGTTGGATAAAACTTTTCCCACCAATGACTGTTCCGCCTGCATTCTGTCACCGAAACTGGTTGAAGTCGGCCGTCATCCCAACGTGGAAATTAAAACGCGGCGCACCGTGGAATCAGTGGAAGGCGAACCGGGCAGGTTCAAGGTCAAGATGACCAGCGCTCCGCGTTATGTAAATCTGGATAAATGCACCGGTTGCGGCGACTGTGAAAAAGTATGTCCCATTTCGGTCAAGGCCGAATTCAACGGTGATTTAAGCGAAAGAAAAGCAATCTACCGGCATTTTCCCCAGGCAATTCCCAGCGGTTTTGCCATTGACAAACTGGGGACATCTCCATGTAAAGCACATTGCCCGACACACATCAGTGTTCAGGGTTATGTGGCGCTGATTGGTCAGGGTAAATTCAAAGAAGCCCTTAAACTAATAAAACAAGACAATCCATTCCCGATTGTTTGCGGGCGCGTTTGTAACCATCCGTGCGAAACCGCCTGTATGCGCGGTAAAGTTGATGAGCCGATCGACATCATGCACCTGAAGCGTTTTGTCGCTGATCTCGATTTAAACAGTGACACGCGCTACTTGCCGGAAAAGAAAGAAAGCAAAGGGAAAAAAGTCGCGGTGATCGGCTCCGGTCCTTCAGGGCTCACCTGCGCTTATTATCTGGCCATTGAAGGTTACGACGTGGAAGTATTTGAAGCCCTGCCGATGGCGGGCGGCTGGATGGCCGTGGGGATTCCCGAGTATCGCCTGCCCAAAGATGTTTTAAAGGCGGAAATAAAAGTTATCGAAGATTTGGGCGTAAAAATTCATCTCAATACCCGCGTCGGCAAGGACATTCCCTTTGATAAGCTGAAAAAAGATTACGCTGCAATTTTTATCGGCTGCGGCACGATGAGAAGCAGCCGTCTTAATATTCCCGGTCAGGATATGCGCGGCGTCATTCAGGGCGTGGATTATCTCACACAGATTAATCTCGGCAAAAAAGTTCCTCTGGGGGACAAAGTAGCCGTTATCGGCGGCGGTAACGTGGCGATGGACGCTGTCCGCACCGCGGTCCGTACCGGCTCAAAAGATGTTTTCATTCTTTACCGACGGACCCGCGCGGAAATGCCTGCCGCGAATGAAGAAATTGAAGAAGCGCTCGAAGAAGGAATTAAAATGGAATTTCTTGTCGCGCCCAAAAGGGTTATCGGCAAGGATGGTAAAGCAGCGGCGCTGGAATGCGTACGCATGGAATTGGGCGAGCCGGATAAAAGCGGCCGTCGCCGTCCCGTCGAAATCAAGGGCTCGGAATTTACCATTGAATGTGACGCGATAATTCCCGCCATCGGGCAGGAAGCGGATTTATCTTTCCTCCCGAAAGAAAGTGGCGTTTCCGTCAACGACTGGAATAATATCGATTACGATCCCGTAACTTACGCGACTAATGTCCCTGGTGTTTTTTCCGGCGGTGACGTGGTCACCGGCCCGCAGACTGTCGTCAAAGCAGTTTATTCCGGTAAAGAAGCGGCTAAATCCATCGACCGCTACCTGCAGGGCATGGATATGAAAGCGGGAAGGGAAAAAGACTGGATGGAAGATCTGGCGGATAAAGCCGATGTGTCGGGCCTGCCGAAGATTTCCCGCGAAAAATATCCGCATATGAAACCGGAAGAGCGCATTACCAACTTCAAGGAAGTCGGCATCGGTTTTTCTGAGGCTCAGGCCATTGCCGAAGCCAACCGCTGCCTGGCGTGCGGTATCTGTTCGGAGTGTTATCAATGCGTGGAAGCCTGCATTGCCAAAGCTATTGACCATGATATGAAAGCGGAAGAGGAGACAATTGAGGTCGGTGCCGTGATTGCCTCGCCCGGTTTTGAAATTTTTGATGCCCGTGTCCGCGGCGAATACGGTTATGGCATATACAAGAACGTGGTGACAGCTCTGCAATTTGAGCGTATTTTATCAGCGTCCGGCCCCTATTTCGGGCATGTGCAGAGAATTTCCGACGGCAAGGAGCCCAAAAAAATAGCATTTATTCAGTGTGTCGGTTCCCGCGACGTTTCCTGCGACAACAGCTGGTGTTCGTCGGTTTGCTGTATGTACGCCACCAAAGAAGCGATTATCGGCAAGGAGCACGCCAAAGGTTTGGAGCCGACTATTTTTTATATGGATATCCGCGCGCACGGCAAAGATTTCGACCGGTTCGTCACCCGCGCCAAGGAAGAATACGGCATTCGCTACATCCGCTCGATGCCGTCGACAATTAAGGAGTTACAGCAGACAAATAATCTGCTCATTAAATATGTAAATCAGGACGGTACGTTCACGGAAGAAGAATTCGACATGGTCGTTCTGTCCGTCGGCCTGATGCCGCCGAAAGATGCCAAAAAACTGGCCGCCAGCCTGGGCATTGAACTGGAAGAGCATGGTTTCTGCAAAACATCTCAGGAAAATCCCGTCCAGACATCGCGCCCCGGCGTCTTTGTCTGCGGCGCTTTTGGCGGCCCGAAGGACATTCCGGAAACAGTTATGGAAGCAAGTGCCGCTGCCGCCTGCGCGGAAGGGATGCTGGCCTCGAAGCGCGGTACAATGATTTCGCCGCCGGAAATTCCCGAAGAAAAAGATATACGCGGGCAGGCCGTCAGAACCGGTGTTTTTGTTTGTCACTGCGGCATTAATATCGGAGGTGTTGTCGATGTGCCCGCGGTGAGAGATTATGCTCAAACATTGCCAACCGTTGTGTATGCTGCCGATAATTTATTTACCTGTTCGCAGGATACGGCGGTTAAAATGGCGGAAGTAATTGAGCAGGAAAATTTAACGCGGGTGGTTGTCGCATCGTGTTCGCCCAGAACCCATGAAGGCTTATTCCAGGAAAACTGCGAGAAGGCCGGTCTCAACAGGTATCTCTTCGAGATGGCGAATATCCGGGATCAGGATTCCTGGGTGCATATGCACGAGCCGGAAAAAGCAACAGAAAAAGCCAAAGACCTGCTGAGAATGGCCGTGGCGAAGGCGCAATATCTGAAACCGTTAAAGCCGGGTCAGCTGACGGTGAATCATCAGGCGTTGATCATCGGCGGCGGTTTGGCCGGTATTACAGCGGCTCTTTCTTTGGCTGATCAGGGGTTCGCTTCCTTTATTGTGGAAAAAGAGGAGCGTCTGGGCGGAAACTATAATCATTTATATAAGACACTGGAAGGACTGGACACAAAAGCTCACCTCAAAGGGCTTCTGGAAAAAGTTTACAA
This sequence comes from Deltaproteobacteria bacterium, assembly GCA_011046295.1. Lineage (GTDB taxonomy): Bacteria > Desulfobacterota > Syntrophia > Syntrophales > Smithellaceae > UBA4810. The sequence goes on from DSAV01000267.1 coordinate 5,134, forward strand.
AAATCCTTTGATCACGGTTGTTACTTCAGCCCAGATCAAAAAGATTGAGGGTTTCATCGGCAATTACAAAACAACTGTTGAAGCCAGGGACGGGGAAAAAGTTTTCGAGCACGGTGTTGTGCTGGTAGCCATAGGCGCTTATGAAAACAAACCGAAAGAATATCTCTACGGCCAGAATGATAAAGTCAAAACACAGCGTGAACTGGAAAAGCTGATTTACGAAAAAGACCCGAAGATGGCCGCGGTGAAAAACGTGGTGATGATTCAGTGCGTGGGCAGCCGTGAAAAAGAAAGGCCGTACTGCAGCCGTTACTGCTGTTCCGAAGCGATTAAAAACGCGCTGGAACTCAAAGCCGCCGATCCGTCACGCGATATAACAATAATTTATCGCGATATCCGGACATTCGCTTTCAAGGAAGATTATTATAAGAAGGCGCGTGAAGCGAACATAAAATTTGTTGTTTACGAAGAAGACAGAAAACCGCAGGTTGTTGCGTCCGGTGATAAAGTTGAAGTAAAAGTATTTGACCCGATTCTCAATGAGCAGGTAACACTCCCCGCGGATATCGTGGCCCTCAGTGTCGGCGTTGTCCCGAATCCGGAAAGCACTCTTATCGGCAATATGCTGAAGGTGCCCACCAATCAGGACGGTTTCTTTCTGGAAGCGCATGTTAAATTACGCCCGGTAGATTTCCAGACTGATGGCGTCTTTATGTGCGGCATGGCGCATTCACCAAAGTTTAGTGATGAATCAGTCACTCAGGCTAACGCCGCCGTATCGCGCGCCTGCACGATACTCACACTGGATTATATCGAGGCGGAAGGCAAAACAGCCTACGTGAATAAAGAAAGATGTTCCGCCTGCGGCCTTTGCGAAATTAATTGTCCCTACAGCGCTATCGCGGTGGACGCGAACGAAGGATGCGCGGTGGTCAATACTGTTTTGTGCAAGGGATGCGGTGTCTGCACGGCTTCTTGCCGCATGAACGCGGTGGATTTAAACGGATTCAATAACGAAGAAGTGTTATCGCAAATATACAATTTAAATTAAGGTAGTCGGCTGATAAGACCGCCTTGCCGCGAGAAGGAGAATATATGGCTGAAAACTTAGCAAACAAAGAATGGGAACCGAAATTTGTTGCCATTGTCTGCAACTGGTGTACCTACGCGGGCGCCGATCTGGCCGGTATCAGCAGAATTCAGTATCCGACCAACGTGAGAATCATCCGCGTTCCCTGCACGGGAAGGATCAATCCTTTTTATATTGTGAAAGCCCTGCAGAGTGGCGCCGACGGCGTTCTGGTTTCGGGGTGACACCCGGGTGAATGCCACTATATCTCAGGAAATCTGGTGGCACGGCGCAAGTTTGCGACGTTAAAAAGTTTCCTGAATTACATCGGTGTGGAAGGTGACCGCACAATCTTTACCTGGGTCTCCGCCTCGGAAGGTGACAGATGGGCACAGGTCGTCAAAGGCGCTACGGAAAAAATAAAGGCTTTGGGTCCGGCAAATAAAATGATTAAAAAAATAGGATAGCTTCAGCTATCTGAGAGCATAAAATAAACGGGGATATTATCATTGTGGAAAACATTGAATCTAAATTACGCGAAGAAGCGCAAAGGCTGCTTTTAGAAAAGAAGGCCGACGTGATTGTGGGTTACGAA
>DSAV01000129.1 GCA_011046295.1 Deltaproteobacteria bacterium
CGAGCCCATAATCATCGCGTGAACCAGAAACGGCACAACATCGTTAAAAACATTTTTTTCTTTACCCTCTTCCAGAATGCCCAGCAAAACAGCCAGAACTGACGCTATGTCTTCGGCGACAAGGCGCGGCAAGTGCGTCCCGCCGGAAGCAACTTCGCGCATCATAATCGGCGGCAGCTCCGGATTCTTATCCACGGCATCCGCGATAAACAAAATATACGCTCTGAGTTTTTCTTCGGGAGTTTTCTCCTGTACTACGGCTTGTGAGACGCTCTGGGCGATATTGCCCAGCACCTGGTGAAGAACATTAGCGTAGAGTGTGTCCTTATCGCCGATCTGGTAATAAAGAGTGGCTTTGTTCACGCCGGCGCGCCGCGCGATTTCATCCACATGCGTTCCGCTGTAGCCGTGTTCGGCAAACGTTTTTCGCGCCGCGGCCAAAATTTTTCCCGCCGTCTTGCCAGGATTATTTATGTCTGTTTTCCTTCTAAACAAGCCTTCACTCCTTTGCACATCTAGTCATGGCGAATCCCGCTTACGCGAGGTGAAGGCACCTCTATATTCAACCAATCAGTTTAACCGCATGGTTAAACATTTTTTCAGTAAGGTCAAGCTTTTTTTATCGCTAATTTTTAAACAAAAATCTAAAAATGGTTGTCGATTTGCCCGTGATTCGCTATACTGCCGGTCAGCAGCATTAAACCGAAAGAAAAAATCTCGTTTCCCTGACTTTTTTTCCATTGAATGTTTTTGCCGCAGGTAATAATATGTAAAACAACAAATATAAAAAAGAAGAGGATTAAAAAATGAATTATTTGATTCAACCGAAAAAGTATCAGAGCCTCACGGCCGATAAAGGTTCCAAGGCTATTATGGACAAAACCATCGCCTTTTTTGAAAAAATGGGCAAAACCAAAATCACGGAAGACTTCAATAAAAAAGTCTGGTACCGCGAATTTGTCGATTTTATCGCTAAAGAACAAATCTTTGCAAAACTGCTCACCCCCAGCCAGTACGGTGGCGGCGATCCGGACTGCCGCTGGGACACGGCGCGCAACAGCGAATTTTCCGAGCTTCTGGCTTTTTACGGCCTGGGCTACTGGTATTGCTTTCAGGTGAGCATTCTTGGATTGGGCCCGATCTGGATGAGCCCTAATGAAAAAGCAAAAAAGAAAGCCGCCGAACTTCTTAAAAAAGGCGCGATCTTCGCCTTCGGACTTTCCGAGCGCGCACACGGCGCGGACATTTATTCTACTGAAACCACGCTCACGCCCAAAGGCGACGGCACGTGGGTAGCCAATGGTGAAAAATATTATATCGGCAATGGTAACGAAGCGGAAATGGTTTCCACGCTGGGGAAAATCAAGGACGGCACGGATGACTACACTTTCTTTGTCACCAACTTTCATCACAAAGCTTATGAACTCAAAAAGAATGTTGTTTCTCACCAGCAATATGTTTCCAACTTTGCGCTGCATGATTATCCCATTACAGAGGATGACATTCTTTCTCGCGGCTCGCACGCGTGGGATTCATCGCTCAACACGGTAAACATCGGCAAATTTAACATCGGGCCCGGCTCCATCGGCATCACCGAACATTGTTTTTATGAATCAATAACACACGCGGCTAACCGAGTTCTCTACGGCCTGCCGGTAACCGACATGCCGCACGTGAAGAAAAATTTTATGGACGCCTGGCTGCGCATCATTGGCATGAAGCTCTATCAGCGCCGTGCCACGGATTATTTCCGCAACGCTACAGCCTCCGACCGCCGTTATCTGCTCTACAATCCCACCAGCAAGATGAAAGTTACCCTGCAGGCCGAAGAAGTGGTCAATCTGCTGTGGGAAGTGATTGCCGCCAAAGGGTTTGAAAAGGACACTTATTTTTCGCTGGCCGCATCCGATGTTCGGGGGCCGTCCAAACTGGAAGGCACGGTTCATGTCAATGTTCAGCTAATCCGCAAGTTCATGAAGAATTATTTTTTCAACCCCAAGGAATACACGCCGGTTGCTCCTGATTTATCTGCTAAAGACGACATGTTCCTGTTCAATCAGGGCCCGACCAAAGGCTTGGGCAGTGTCCAGTTCCACGATTACAAACCGGTCTTTGAGGCCAATAAAAATCTGCCGAATGTCGCCATCTTCATCTCTCAGATAAAGCTTTTCAAGGAATTACTGGAGAAAGCGGGCCCCGACAAGGCGCAGGATATGGATCCGCTGTTTTCTCTGCCGCTGGGAGAAATGTTCTCCATCGTGGTTTATGGCCAGCTTATTCTGGAACAGGCAAAATTTGATAATCTTGATCCGGACATCCTCAATCAGATATTTGATTTTATGGTGCGTGACTTTTCGCGCTTCGCCTTACAGATTTACGGCATGCACAACACCAAAGATGAACAACGCGCCTACTGCAAAGAAATCATGCTGATCAAGGCGCAGGGAGACGATGCCCAGTACAACCGCGTCTGGGACAAATATGTTTTTGCCTTAAACGGCGAATACGAGATGAATGAATAAATTTAGAGCATGGAATGGCGCGCTGGCTGATTATAGCAGGTGGAATTCTGATTGCGCTGGGACTGGTATTTCATTTTGCCCCCTGGCTGGTAAACTGGTTTGGCAAACTGCCGGGCGATATCCGCATAGAGACCCAACGCAGCAAAATATTTATTCCCGTTGTCTCCATGATACTGCTCAGCATTATTATCACCATACTGATAAATTTGTTCAGACGCTAGACTGGATGTGTAATGATATCGTCGCGCAATCAGCATTTGGTTTTTATGCCCGGCATGGACGGCACGGGTTTATCATTTGACCTTGTTTTGCCTTTTCTGCCGCGGGAGGCAAAAATCACCATTGTCCGCTATCCCGCCGGCAAGCTTCTTTCGTTTGATGAAACTGTCGAGTGCGCGGCGGTGCAGATTCCCCCGGGCGATCCACCCATTGTTATTGCCGAATCTTTTTCCGGCCCCGTAGCTATTAAAATGATCGGCTCCGGCCGCGTAAAAGCCAAGGCGCTGGTTCTGTGCGCGACTTTTGCCAAATCGCCGCGTCCGGTTGTCTGGCGCGTGATGCGCTTTTTGCGCCTGCCCCTGCTCATCAAACCGGAAATGCCCAAACGATTTTTCAAAGTTGTCATCGGGGATGATAAGCTGATTGATAAACTAAAGCCGCTTTGGAAAAAAGTTCACGCGCAGGTTCCCGCGCGCGTCATGCAGCACCGGCTCAAAATTATCAATGAGATTGACGTAACCACATGGCTTGCAAAGATAAAAATTCCCTGCCGCTATCTTCAGGCGATAAATGACCGCTTGGTTCCTTCTTCGTGTGCCGGATATATCAAAAAACACCTGGCGCACCTGGAAATAAAAAGATTCGACGCGCCGCACTTTATTTTGCAGGCCGAGCCGCAGGCTTGTCTGGAAGAAATTGAAGTTTTTATAAAGGGCCGGATTTAGGCAAATCTTGCTTTAATTACCGGAGTTTTCTGCAGTTCGCGCGCGGGAAATGTCAGCCTTTTTCCGGCGGCACAAAAACCTCCGGCTTTTCGCCCGCGTGACCGCTCATGTATATCGTGCGGGAAGGAAACGCGAAGCTGCTGCCGGCTCCCTCCACGATTTCCTTGACTTTGAGCGCCAGGCGCTCTTTTATTTCCAGCCACTCGCCCCACACAGTTGAACGCGTAAAACAATAAAGCATTATATCAATGGAAGAATCGGAAAAACGGTCGATGCGCACGAATGTTGCCGCTTCGCTTGGCTTGACAAATTCATCATTTTCCAGAAGGTACGATTCGATTCCATCGCGTATCTGTCGGAGCTGTTCAATGGTTGTGCGGTATTCAACTCCTATATGCCAGAAAATCCGGCGGAAAGTCATGGCGCTGAAATTGGTCACAGCAGTATCGGCAAGCCGGGCGTTGGGAACATAAACGGGAGCTTTGTCAAAACGCCTGACCAGCGTTGAACGGAATCCAATATTTTCCACGGTTCCCTCCACAACACCATCGACAAAAATCCAGTCGCCGATATTGAAACGTTTTTCGGAAAGAATCAAAAGACCCGAAATAAGATTCTTAAACATGTCCTGCGCGCCCAGCGCCACCGCGACTCCCAAAAGCCCCAGACCGGCAAGAATCGGCCCTACCTTAATCCCCCATATTTCCAGTATGGTGGCCGCCCCGAAAAAAACAAAGGTTACCTTGATGACTTTGAGCAACCAGTCTCGCATCGCCGCCGAGAAAAGAGACTCAATCTTATCGAGCAAATTCTTCAGTGGATCGACAAGCTTATAAAATCCCCAGAAAATAATAAAAACGATAAAAGAACGGACAAGATTCGCTCCTATGTCTCCGAAAGTTCCTCCGATATCCAGATATTCCAGGGCGAAAAACAAACCTATAACCACCGGAATCATGCTGATGGGCTGTTCCAGCGCCTTTGCAACCCTTTCATCAACTTTTATGGAAGTCTTCGATAAAAGAACTTGAAGACGTCTGATAATGTGCCTGGTCAAGAGCTTTCTGAGAAAAAGAAAGATAATAAAGATAAACGCGGCCGTCAGCAGCCTGCCAATCTGAATGCCGAACAAGCCTTGCTGCCAGACATCCACGACAATATCCCAGAAATTTTTGAACTGCTCGATAATAGCCCTGTAATTCATTTTATGGTACCCTTTTGAGCGATTTAATTATTCTTATTTACCTTTTTGAATAAAATTATGCAAATTTTTGTCGAACATTTATAATACGCGACTTTGAAAAGGACAAAACTTGAGTCATGCGACATGTTTAGCGCTAACTTATGATAAAATATTCTGGCGGCGGCCGAATGCGGCATCAATAACTACGTCATCTCCGGCGGCAATTACCGGAACCGGCTTGCCGTGTTTATCTTCCAGTTCTTTGGCCTGTGCCACAACCTCAGGAACAAGTTTTTCCAGGGAATACTCCTCATTGAAAATATCCTCTTTTTTGAAACCCAAATGCCCGCCTGCCAATGGGCCTTCGATTACCACCGCGTCCGGAACATAGTTAAATTTACCGACCCAGCGGCGCGCGATCAGCGCTAAAGCCTTCGCGGAAGAAACGATAGGGACAAGTTTTGTGCTGACGTTTCCTTCCGTCCGGCAAAAACCCTGTTGTTGGCTTCAACAAAATTTGCCCGTGCGTCATCTGCCAAATGCGCGATTCCCGCTGTGGCGATCACACCAATACCTCCGGCATTGGCTACCGCGGAAGCCAGTCTGTTTTTGGAAATTCCCACTGCCATGCCGCCCTGAATGATAGGAACTTTTGCTATTAAACCCTTAATATTGAGTTCTTTCATTTCGCTCCTTTATGTTAACCTTTTTTTATCAGCTGGAATAATAAAGATATTCCTTGCTATTGGCCGATTTTGCGTGTACAAGAGCGCAGAATTGATAGCGATAGTTATTTGCCTTCCCACCTTTCTTATTAGAAACTTGCGCAGGAAAATTCCGCTAATCTAAACAGAATCCAGATTTAATGCCGTGTTCGTGGCCTGCATTTCCGGCGCCAAACAAGCGTTTGAAATGCTGTGTCTTTACCAGCCCCAACGGTTCGAGATGGGTTCAAATATACCGATAGCTGGTAAACACAAAAAATAAAGGATAAAAAATGAGTTTTCAGAAATTTGAGTTACACGAAAAAATACAGACTGGTGTGCGAATGCTTGGTTACCAAAAGCCGACACCGATTCAATTACAGGCAATCCCGCCAATCATGGAAGGCCGGGATCTTATGGGACTGGCCCAGACCGGAACAGGAAAGACCGCGGCCTTTGTACTGCCGATTTTACACCGTTTCATGGAAAAGCCGCTCGGCCATGTCCGCGCCCTGATCATCGCTCCGACGCGCGAGTTAAGCGAGCAGACCCTCGAAGCAATTAAACAGCTGGGTCGTAAAACAAAGCTGCGCAGTACAGCTGTTTACGGCGGAGTAAGCATTCATAACCAGATCAACAGACTGCGCGGCAATGTGGAAATTATTTCCGCCTGCCCCGGCCGTTTGCTTGATCACATCGAACGCGGCACCATTGATTTGTCCCATGTAGAGGTGCTGGTGCTCGATGAGGCGGATCACATGTTTGACATGGGTTTTCTGCCGGATGTCCGAAAAATCGTCAAGCATCTTCCCAAAAAGCGTCAAACTTTGCTTTTTTCCGCGACGATGCCCGACGACGTACGAAAACTGGCCATGGATCTTCTGCGCAATCCCGTAAATATTCAAATCGGCCACACAGCGCCGGTAATGACGGTCGCGCATAGATTTTATCCGGTGCAGATGGGCATTAAAACAGCATTGCTCAAAGACATTCTGGATACGACTGAAATGGAATCAGTCCTGGTTTTTACACGGACAAAATCAAGAGCAAAAAGTTTGGCTCTCCAACTGGATCGGTCGGGACACAAAGTCATTTCACTGCATGGAAATCTCACCCAGCAGAAGCGCAAACAGGCGCTGGATGGTTTTCGTGACGGCCGTTATGAAATCATGGTCGCGACAGATATTGCCGCCCGCGGCATTGACGTAACGCGCATATCTCATGTCATTAATTATGATATGCCTTCCACCGCGGATGCCTATACTCATCGCATCGGCAGAACGGGACGCGCCGCGAAAACCGGGGACGCTTTTACCTTTGTGACCGGAGACGACATGGGGCTGGCGCATTCCCTCAAGAGAATACTCGGAGAAAAACTTCAATATCAAAACGTTGCTGGATTAACTTCCGAAATAC
>DSAV01000204.1 GCA_011046295.1 Deltaproteobacteria bacterium
CTATTTGGTATCAGCTCAAAACGTCTGGTGCCTAAAGGTTATGGTCAAACAAAGCCCGTGGCTTCCAACGCGACAAAAGAAGGCCAAGCCAAAAACAGGCGTGTGGAACTGGTTAAAAAATAGACATAAAACATATTAGGCAAATTGGTGATAATAAATTTATTTAAGCGCCCGGGATTAAATCCTGGGCGCTGTTTTTTTCTTTCGTCATTACTCGGCTACGTGCCCGGCGCATGCTGGGTGACCGGGTAATCCCCCAAAGACACTGGATGCCCGATGAAACATGCCGGGCATGACAAACTTTCTGACCCTACACTTGACGCCTTTTTCGTAATTGCCCGGCGGCAATCGGGTAATCCAGAAAAACGCTGAATACTCAATAAGACAAGTCGGGTATGACATAAATTATGCCCCTTCGGTTGACACCTCTTTCGTCATTACCCGGCTGCGACCGGGTAATCTAGAAAAACACTGGATGCCCGATAAGACATGTCGGGCATGACAACAGGTAAGAGAGTTTCGAAAAGCATTCTTTTTTATAATTATTTTAATTGAATAAAATTTACAGGAGGTATATTTTATAGGCATGATTGTCTTTAAGAATGCCGACTTCATATCCTGTGAGGTAAAAAACCGCGTCTTTAAATATCTGGTGGAAGATGGCGGGAAAATAGTATTTACCGGCGATGAACTGCCGCCGCAATACACGGCCTGCGAATCAATTGATTTAAAAACCAAATGCGTTGTGCCCGCTTTCGGCGATACACACATCCACTTCAGCTCCTTTGCCTATTTCAATTCGGGGCTGGACTGCCGCTATGTGAGTGACTTTGAAGAATTGGGCGAACTCATCCGTGCTTATATCGCCAAAAATAAAAAACAAAATGTGATTCTGGCCTTCGGCTGCTCGGCGCACACGGTCAGAGAAAAACGCCTGCCACAGAAAACCGACCTGGATAAAATCACCGATAAGCCGCTGATGATTGTCAAATATGACGGTCACGCTTCCGTGGGCAATTCCGCGCTGATTGGCAAAATGCCTGCCGCAATCCTCAACGATCCGGGATTTGATAAAGACACGGGCTGGTTTTATTTAAACGCCTTTTACCAGGCGGTAAACTTTATTACCAAATCCGTCTCTTTGCCCGCTCTTTTTAAAAACCTGCTCGCGGGCAGCGATTATCTGGCGAACAAGGGCATTGCTCTTGTGCACACGGTGGAAGGCGTGGGCTTTCCGCTGGATCTGGATGTCGATTTCATGCGCCTGGCGGCCCGTGGCCTGCCGCAGAGTTACCGTATTTTTTTCCAGACCATGGATGTAAATAAAGTTGTGCGCCGGGGACTGCCGCGCATCGGCGGTTGCTTTGCCAACGCGCTTGACGGCTGTTTCGGCTCCGAAGACGCAGCACTCAAAGAGCCGTACACAAATAACTCCAAAAACTTCGGCACTCTTTTTTACAGCCAGGAAGAAGTAAATGGCTTTGCGATAAAGGCGAACCGTGCGGGCCTGCAGGTTGCCATGCACGCCATCGGGGACGCGGCCATTGTGCAGGCGCTAAATGCGTTTGACGCAGCGCTCAAAGATTTTCCCCGCGCCGGCCACCGCCACATTATCATCCACGCGGATTTAATGAGCGCGGATGCCATCGAAAGAGCCGCCAAGCTCAATCTCTGCATCGCTCTGCAGACGCCTTTTTTATACTGGCGGCAGGAACCAGTGGAATATCTGGAAAGCATTTTGGGCAGACGCCTGAAAAATCTGCTTCCGCTCAAAAGCATGCTTTCCGCCGGGCTGACTTTGGCCAACGGCTCAGACGCGCCCTGCACCCTGCCTGATCCCGTGGCCGGAATTTTCGCGGCGTGTAATCACCCCAACCCTGATGAATCAATTTCCGCGCTCGATGCCCTGCGCCTGCACACGGCAAGCTGCGCCAAATTATCCTTTGACGAAAAAACCCGCGGTACTCTTACGGAAGGGAAACTCGCAGATTTTGTCGTGCTGGATAAAAATCCCCTGCAGATACCCAAGGAAAAGTTGAATACACTAAATGTGGATGCTCTTTATTTGAAAGGTGAAAAATACGCCGGGCAGGAGAAACGCAAAATCTCAGGTCTTTTGTTTGATTCCATAAGAAACAAATACAGAGATTAGGATGAAGGTGAAGCTCCGCTTGGGCGGAGCGGAATCCCGCAGCGAAGCCCAGCGCATGCAGGGAATACGGGACTGAAGACCGAAGACTTAAGACCTAAAGATAAGATTGCTTCGGACGCGGCTTCCCCTGCCATGACGACTAATATGTCATTGCGAACGACGCGTCAGCGGAGTGAAGCAATCTCGTTTTTCAGGACATGAGATCACTTCGTCGTTTTACTCCTAACGAAGACAAAAAAGAATATTCACCCGGCGCAATCACAGAATAAAACAAATTTTACGTTTTTTTCCGGCTATATAATCTTTTTTCGAAACATTTATTATTTTACCTTGACAGCCGCGGTTATTTATTCTGTACTCCCGGTCATTATTGGCTGAAAGTTAATATCCGGGAGTTTAAAGATGTCTGAAAATCCTCTGCACTTACTTATGAATCCTAAATCCGTGGCTGTTGCGGGCGCCAGCAACACGCCCACCAAAATGGGCTCGATCCAATCCCTTTCTCTTTTGAAAGACGGCTATCAGGGAAAAGTATATTTCCTGCATCCTAAGGACAAGTCAATATTTGGAATCCCAACTTATCCCTCACCCAAAGATCTGCCGGACGTTCCGGATCTGGCGTTTTTAATTGTTCCGATCAATGTGGCGCTAAATCTGCTGGAGGAATTCGGTAAAATCGGCACAAAAAGGGCGATTGTCGTCACTGCCGGTTTCAAGGAAACAGGCGAAGAAGGCGCGCACCTGGAAAATAAATTAAACGAAGTTGCCGCGCGCTACGGCATACGCTTTGTCGGCCCCAACTGTCTGGGCGTCATCAACAGTCAGATTTGCTTAAACACAACAGTATATCCCTTTCCTCCGAGCGACGGACTTCTGGGGCTGGCCTCGCAAAGCGGCACTTACGTCACACAGATACTGCCGCTTTCCCGTAAAAGAGGAATAAAATTCAGCAAGGCCATAAGTCTAGGCAACGAGGCGAATATCGATATCGCCGACGCGCTGGAGTATCTGGGCGATGACGAACAAACTAAAGCCGTGATTTTATATATCGAAGGAATCCGCAACGGCAAAAAATTTCTGGAGATCGCTCGCAAGGTCAGCCGACGCAAACCGGTGCTGGCGCAGTATGTCGGCGGCACAGTTTCCGGCGCGCGCGCGGGTATGAGCCACACCGGCGCTATGGCCGGGCCGGATTTTCTCTACGACGGAATGTTCAAGCAGGCGGGTATCATCCGTGTTGGTTCCATTGAAGAACTCTACGATCACGGCTGGACACTCGCCACGCAACCCGTGCCCAGGGGAAACCGCGTGGGCGTAATGACTAATTCCGGCGGCCCTTCCTCTTCTATTTCTCACACCTGCGACCTCGCCGGGCTTTCCGTACCTCGTTATTCCAAAAAACTGCAGGAACAAATCCGGCCTTATCTGCAGCCGCACGCGGCATCTTCCAATCCGGTGGATTTGACTTTTGACACAAGCATGAAACACCTTGCCATCACCATTCCGGAAATTATCATCAAAAGCGGAGAAGTTGACGCGCTGATTTCGCATGGAATAATGCATTCCGGATTTCTTAAAGAAATTTATTCTCATGCCGTGGATTTTCTGGGCAATATTACTTTTGAAGAATTTCTATCTATGACCGAACCGGTCTTAACAGATGTTTTTACGCTGGCGCGCAACCATAAAGTGCCGCATCTTATTTCTACTTTTTTCGGACAGGAAGATTCTTATACCAAGGGATTTCAGGAACACAACGTGCCGGTTTTTCATTCACCGGAAAAAGCAGCGCGCGCGATGGGCGCCCTGTATCACTACAAGCTCATCAGGCAGCGCAAAGCGGGCAAAAAAGCGACACTGCCCAAAATTAACCCTGGCGCGATAAAGATTTTGCAACAGGCCGGAAAAAACGGCCAGAAGGCGCTGGATGAACACGCGGCAAAAAAACTGCTTGCTGCTTACGGCGTGCCGGTCACAAAAGAAATTTTGACGGAATCGCTCAAAGAAGCGTTGGCCGCGGCAAACAAACTCGGTTATCCGGTAGCGCTTAAAGCCTGCCACTGGGAAATTATGCACAAATCCGGCAAGGGCCTGATTGCTTTAAATATAGAAAACGCGAAGACGCTCAAAAAAGCTTTTCTCGATATTCGGCAGGCGGCAGGATTTTTCACGCCGGTTTTGGTACAACAGATGCTTTCCGGAGGACGGGAACTTCTAGCGGGAATGACGCGCTTTGCGGGATTCGGCCCCGGCGTGGTTTTTGGCCTGGGCGGAGTATTTACGGAAGCGCTGCGCGATACAACTTTACGCCTGGCGCCGCTGACCGACGCCGACGCGCAGGAAATGCTAAACGATATCCACGCGAAAGCACTGCTCGATAAATTCCGCGGCATGCCGGCGGTAGATAAAGAAAAAATGATAAGGATACTTCAGACCGTGGGCAACATCTCTTTGCTTCATCCCGAAATAGCGGAAATAGATTTAAACCCGATTATTATTCAAAAGGCGCGGCCGGTTGTTGCAGACGCGCTAGTTGTGCTTAAAGATTAACGGAAAAATTTCACTTTTTCTTGTTGTACTTTTCGAAAACGTGGCTTAGCGTTCCCATTGTCTGCGGCGCTTTGCCGATGAAGCTTTTTGTTTCTTCTGTTTCCTCGGCGGCGGCTTTTGTTTCCTCTTCGTTGGCGGCCAGATCCAAAGAAATCTTTTTGCTGCCTAAATCAACTTTCTCCACGCGCACTTCCACCGGCGCTCCTTCGGCCAGAACATCCCGCGCGTGTTTGATTTTTTTGCCGCGCGCCAGCTTCGAGATATGCAAAAGTCCGTCAACACCGTCTTCGAGCGTTACAAACGCGCCGAATTCCGTGAGGCGCGAAACCTTACCCGTGTGCACGCTGCCTTCAGGATATTGGGCGACAGCGTTAGCCCACGGATCGGGCAGAGTGTCTTTTACCGATAAACTGACACGGTTGTTTTCCCAATCCAGATTAAGAATGACAGCCTCAATTTTATCGCCGGGCATATAAAGCGCCTTGGCGTCAGATCTTCCCCATGCCATTTCGGAAACAGGAAGGAGCGCCTGCATACCGCCGATATCCACAAACGCGCCGAAATTCTGCACCGCTGTGACTGTGCCGCTTACCTTCATGCCTTTGGTCAGTGATGTTTTCAAAACATCGATTTTTTCCTTCTGGATTTTTTCCAAAAGAGGCCGCCGCGAGACAACAATCTTGCGTCCGCGTTCACTGTATTCAATAATCACAAAATCAAAGTTTTTCCCGATATAGGCGGAAGGTTCATCTGCTTTCCTTATTTCCATCTGCGAATAAGGGCAAAAACCCTCGGCGGTGGCGCTGATTTTCACCGCGAAGCCGCCCTTGATTTCTTTTTCCACCGTGGCTTCCAAAGGAATTTGGTTTTTATAAGCGCTGTATAAATAGTCGTCCACGCTTTTGCGCGTGAGCAATTTGGTCGTAAAAAGTTTTTCGCCCTGGCGCGAATGAAGAAAATAGGCGCTGATGACATCGCCTTCCTTGACGGTCAGATTGCCGTCTTCGCCAATAAGCTCTTTTCTGTCCAGATAACCTTCGCTTTTGGCCCCCAGATCCAAAAAAATCCACTCGGGCGTGATATTGACGATGGCCGCCTCTATTTTTTCCCCGACAGAATAATGCCTAGGCCTTAGTTCCGATTCGTTTAATAATTCGGCAAAACTCTTTTCTTTTTCCATGAGCTTTCCTCACAACAGTCAATAATAAAGAAACCCTTTCGGGCGCGGGTCACTGATAGCACGAAAAAATTAATTTGTCTTCGGAAAATTTCGGCAGCATGGATTTACGGCTGCCTGCAAATATTTAATATAGATATTTGCAAAAAAATGTATTATGTAGAACCTATAAAAAACCTAAGGAGTTAAGAAGTTTATGCGATTTGAAATTTCCCGCGGTGCCAGCGGGTTGACTTACGAAATACGCAATATTGTCCTTATCGCCAACAAGCTCAAAGAGCTGGGAATGGAAATAGTCTGGGAAAACATCGGCGACCCGGTACAGAAAGGCGAAATAATTCCACAATGGATGAAGGAAATTCTGATTGAAATCATCAAAGACAATTACTCCTTCGCCTATTCGCCGACCAAGGGCATCAACGAAACGCGTGAATTTCTGGCCGGGCGCGTCAACAGACGCGGCAAGGTGCAAATTACGCCGGAAGACATAATTTTCTTCAACGGCCTGGGCGACGCTATTGCCCGCGCTTATAGCTCTATTCAGGTGGACGCCCGCATGATTATGCCGGAGCCGACCTATTCCACTCATTTCATGGCGGAAGTTCTGCACGCTTCGTTTCCGCCCAATACCTACCGCATGAACCCCTACAGCAACTGGTATCCGGATATGCGGGAATTGGAGCAAAAAGTTAAGAGCCATAAGGCAATTGTGGGCATTCTGGTAATCAATCCGGATAACCCCACGGGTTTTGTCTATCCCCCGGAAACGCTCAAACAGATTATTCAGGTTGCCAAAGACAATGACCTCTTTGTTGTCTTTGATGAAACA
>DSAV01000220.1 GCA_011046295.1 Deltaproteobacteria bacterium
GATAAAGATAACAGGTTTTGAAAACAACGTTCGCGTTGAATCGCGGATTCTGGAGGAGCGCATACAAAAAGCGGTTTCTGAAGGTTTCCGTCATATCGAAGTTACCGCTTACGGCCAGCACGGCATCGGCGGACGCCTTTGGCGCGCCGGAAGCGGGCCGATAAAGATGAATATTCTGGGAACCTCCGGTCAAAGGGTTGGTTCCATGGGATTTGCCGGCACGTTGATTGAAGTTTTCGGTCCCGCTTCGGATGATGTCGGCTGGCTTAACGCCGGAGCGGATATTATCGTGCATGGTGATGCGACCAACGGCACTGCCAACGCTATGGCGCAGGGTAAAATCTACATCGACGGAGATATCGGCGCGCGCGGCATGACCATGACCAAACACAACCCCCGTTTTGAGCCTCCCGAGCTGTGGGTGATGGGCAAAGCGGGCGATTCCTTTGCCGAGTTCATGGCCGGTGGCGTCGCTGTTATTTGCGGCGTGGGCGCGTCAGAAGAAAAAAACGTTTTAGGTTATCGTCCTTGTGTCGGTATGGTGGGAGGAAAAATATTTTTCCGTGGAAATCAAAGTTCCTACAGCGAGGCCGATGCCCGGCTGATTAGCGATTTACCCGATGAAGAATGGACATGGCTTAGAAAAAATCTCAAAGTATTTCTGCAGGCAACCGGCAAGCAATATCTGTATGGCGAGCTTTCCGCTAAACGCTCCGATTGGCAACTTTTACTCGCCCTCAAGCCTTATGAAAAAAACGGACGCCAGCTTAAATTGATGTCTGTATACAAAAAGGAAGTCTGGGAAAACGAACTGGGCGTCGGAGGCTTAATCGGCGATTTGACCAGTGGAGACCGCGCGCCCATCGGTGTAGTTACCACCGGCGAGTTGCGCCGTTATGTTCCTGTTTGGGAGAATGAAAAATATCTGCCTCCCTGTCAGGCGCACTGCCCCACGGGTATTCCCGTGCGCAAGAGATGGGAGCTCATTCGTAAAGGGAAGATTGAGCAAGCCGTTGATTTGGCGCTTCGCTATACCCCTTTTGCGGCGACAGTCTGCGGGTATCTTTGCCCGAATCTGTGCATGCAAAACTGTTCGCGCCAAATTGTTCATTTGCCTGCCGTCGATGTTCGCGTTCTGGGCAAGGCGTCTCTGGAAGCCAAAGAACCGCAAAGAGAGCCGGCCACCGGCAGAAAAATAGCGATTATCGGCGGAGGGCCCGCGGGACTTTCCGTGGCCTGGCAGTTGTGGCTGGCCGGGCACGAACCGGAGATTTTCGAAAGCAAAAAGCAACTGGGCGGAAAGATTGTCGAGACGATTCCCAAAAGCAGAATTCCCGATGATGTTTTTACTCAGGAGATAGGAAGGTTTACAAAAAATATTGGTCATATTAACCTGGACGCGGCCCTGACCAGGGATAAATTCAAAAAACTGAAAAGCGATTTTGATTTTATCGTTATTGCCTCCGGAGCGGCGAAACCGCGCCAGCTTCCGATTGAGGGCATGGAAAGGACGGTAGCGGCGCTGGATTTCTTAAGGCAGAGTAAACTCGACAGCGCGAAGGTTGGCGAAAATGTGGTGATTATCGGCGCGGGCAATGTAGGGTGCGATGCCGCGGCGGAGGCCGCCCGTCTGGGCGCTAAAAGCATTACGCTGATTGATGTCCAGCAGCCGGCATCTTTCGGTCCGGAAAGGCGCGGTGCGGAAGCCGCAGGTGCCAAATTTCTTTGGCCGCGAGCTACCAAGGCCGTCAAAAAAACCGGCGTGGAACTGACGGATGGCGAACTTTTGCCCGCGGATACAGTAATCGTGGCCGTGGGTGATTTGCCGGATTTATCTTTTTTGCCTCAGAACATCGTCACGAAAAACGGATTTATCGCGGTTAATGAAAACTTCCGCACCAGTGATGAACAGATTTTCGCGATCGGCGACACGGTTAAACCGGGTTTGCTTACCGAAGCCATCGGCGCTGGTCGCACTGCAGCGGCCGCTATCGATAATATTCTGAAGGGAAGATTCGAAACCTACGATAAGCTTCCGGTGATTGATTTTCAGCGCGTGAAAACACAGTACTTTGATACGCGGGAAGGCGAAGTTCTTGATGTAAAATCCTGCGCCGCGCAGTGCGCATCCTGCGGCGCCTGCCGGGATTGCGGATTATGTGAGGCAATCTGCCCGCAGACGGCGATTGCGCGAAAAGCAATTGGTGAAGATTCTTATGAATATGTTGTTGATGCCGAGCTTTGCACCGGCTGTGGTTTTTGTGCCGGCGCCTGTTCCACCGGCGTTTGGGTACTTGTGGAAAATGCACCTTTAGAATAAATAATTATATTAAGGATGGTAAATATCATGAAAAAGACGAACCAAATTATCGCGGCGGAAAGGGAATACAAAATTGAAAAGGAGAAATTCGTAGCGGTATCGCAGTATTTCGGTGAAGACACCTTCAGCCATAAGGTGATGAAAGAGAAGCTTCCCAAGGATGTTTTTAAAAAGATAATGGAAGCGATAAATGAGGATACCCCGCTGGACGCGGAAATGGCCAATGTAGCGGCGCATGCGATGAAGGAATGGGCGCTGGAGAAAGGCGCTACTCATTTTGCTCACTGGTTTCAGCCGATGACGGGAATTACGGCGGAAAAACACGACGCGTTTGCCGATCCCGTCGGGCCGGGGGAAGTAATTGAGAGATTTTCGGGCAAGCAACTGGTGCAGGGCGAGCCGGACGCTTCGAGTTTTCCTTCGGGGGGAATCCGGGCCACGTTTGAGGCGCGCGGTTATACCACCTGGGACATGTCATCGCCCGCTTTTATCAAGAGAAACGGCATTTCGACGACCCTTTGCATTCCGACCGCGTTTATTTCCTATACCGGACAGGCCCTCGACAAGAAGACTCCTCTTTTGCGCTCCATCCGCACTTTAAGCAAAAGCGCCGTGTCTATGCTCAAGCTTCTCGGCGTGAAAGATGTGAAAAAGGTATTTTCCAACCTCGGGCCCGAGCAGGAATATTTCCTGATCGACATGGATTATTACTATAAGCGTCAGGATTTGGTGCTGGGAGGCCGGACGGTGGTCGGCGCTCCGCCGGCGAAGGGGCAGGAGCTGGAAGATCAGTATTTCGGCAGCATTAAGGAACGCGTGTCCTCTTTTATGCACGATGTGGAAGAGGAGCTTTTTAAACTCGGCATTCCCGCCAAGACCCGCCATAATGAAGTCGCGCCCAGCCAGTATGAAATCGCGCCAGTTTATGAAGAAGCCAATCTGGCCATCGACCACAATCAGCTGGTGATGGAAACGCTGCGTTCCGTGGCCAAGAAACACCATATGGCGGCGCTTTTGCATGAAAAACCGTTTGCCAAAATCAACGGTTCCGGCAAGCATGTCAACTGGTCGATGTCGGACAATAACGGCAATAATCTTCTTAATCCCGGCTCCACGCCGCAGGACAACATTCATTTTCTGGTATTTCTGATTGCGACCGTGCGCGCCGTATATAAACACGCGGATGTTCTTCGCGCCTCCGTTGCCTCATACGGCAACGATCATCGCCTGGGCGCCAACGAAGCGCCACCGGCGATTATTTCCGTATTTTTAGGTGAACAATTAACACAAATCCTGGAATGTATCGAAAAGGGCACTGTTACCAAAGCTACTAACGCGGAAATAATCGATCTGGGAATTTCGTCGCTTTATCAGGTGAGCAAGGACAATACCGACCGCAACCGGACATCGCCTTTCGCCTTCACCGGAAACAAGTTTGAATTCCGCGCGGTGGGTTCTTCCCAGTCTATTTCCACGCAGATTATCGCGCTTAACACCATAGTCGCGGAAAGCATCGATGAGCTGGCGGAAAAAATAAAGGCGAAAGGCGGCAACATAAATAAAGCTGTTTTTGAAGTTCTGAGCGAAGAAATCAAAGAAATAAAGCCGGTTCTTTTCAACGGTGATAATTACAGCAAGGAATGGGGCAAGGAAGCGGCCAAAAGAGGCCTGCCCAATGAAAAAACAACACCCTCCGCGCTCAGAGCGTTGGTCACGGAAAAAGCGCTGAGCCTTTTTGAAAAGTATGAGGTGCTCTCTCGTGTAGAACTTAAATCACGCTACCTGATTCATCTGGAGCGCTACATGAAGGACATGGAAATTGAAATTAAGTGCCTCCATAATATCTGCATGAATCAGATTATTCCGGCGGCGGTGAGCTATCAGAGGAGACTTGCCGGCGCGATTAACGCCACAAAAGAGGCGCTCGGCAGCGCGGCAGTTGTTTCTTCCCAGATTGAACTTTTGAAGAAGGTCATGGACCTGATCAACAACGTTTATGCCACGGATAAGGAAATTCAGGCCAGAGTGGATGCGGCCTGCGCCATCCATGACGAACAGAAGAAAGCCGAGATGCTGAGCTCCAAAGTCAAACCAAAGATGGATGAGATGCGTGAATACGTGGACGCGCTGGAAGTTTTGGTAGATGACGAAATCTGGCCTCTGCCGAAATTCTGGGAGATATTGTTCATTAATTAATAAATTTTTCTGATGGAGGAGGCAAAAAATGTCTCCTCCATCATAGATGTTGACTCTGTAAGTGAAAAAAGATAGAAGCGCCTGCCCTTTAAAGGCAACATAAAAAACCTTCTTTTCAGATGGAGATAAATATTTTAATGCCCCTCTTAAATAAGCAACGCCGGGCGATTCTGGTTCTGGAGGACAAAAATGTTTTCGAAGGTTTTGCTTTCGCGGGGGAGGGCGAAACCCTGGGCGAGGTCGTCTTCAATACCGGCATGACCGGTTATCAGGAAGTAATCACCGATCCTTCCTATAAAGGCCAGATTGTCGCGATGACCTATCCGCTAATGGGCAATTACGGTATCAACAATGAAGATATGGAATCGGCGGGCATCCATCTGGAAGGGTTTATCGTGCGGGAGTATCAACCGCACCCCAGCAACTGGCGGATGACCAAAAGCCTCAAATCTTTTCTCGAAGAAAGTGGAAAAATAGGCATGGAAGGCATCGATACGCGCGCGCTTACGCGACGTTTGCGTCTAGCTGGTTCCATGAAAGGCATTATCTCCACTGTGAGCTTTAATGTGGATGAACTCTGGGAAAAAGTTAAGGCGTATCCGGGCCTGGTCGGACGCGATCTGGTGCGAGAAGTGTCCTGCCAAAAGCCCTATCTTTGGTCAAGCGGCGCGCCGCGGGCGGATAAAATCCCCGCGAAAAAATCAGCAAAAAACCCGCGCGTGGTCGTTATCGACTGCGGCGTGAAATACAATATCTTAAGATTGTTGGAGAAAAACGGCTGCGAGGTGGTTGTCCTGCCTGCGGCGACGAGCGTCAAAGACGTTCTTTCTTATAATCCGGACGGTGTTTTACTATCCAACGGCCCCGGTGATCCGGCGGCGCTTCCGTATATTGTTGCCACCGTCCGCGAAATTTTAGGCAAAAAACCTGTATTCGGCATTTGTCTGGGGCACCAGATTATCGGCCAGGCCATAGGCGGTTATACCAAAAAATTAAAGTTCGGCCATCACGGTATCAATCAGCCGGTAAAGGATCTGGAGACAGGCCGGGTGGAGATTACCTCTCAGAATCACGGCTTTGTCGTCGTGCCGGAATCGGTGGAAGGGAAAGCTAAAAAAACATTTACCAATCTCAACGACGCGACATCGGAAGGCATAAAGTTTGGCACAGCCATGAGCGTGCAGTATCATCCGGAGGCCGCGCCCGGGCCGCGCGACACGGAATATCTATTCGGGGAATTTGTCGCCATGATAAATAAACACAAGAGGGAAGCGTTGTGATTCTGATTATTGATTTCGGCTCACAGTACAATCAGCTTATCGCCAGACGCGTGCGCGAGCATCAGGTTTATTGTGAAATCGAGCCACCCGGTATCAGCATCGAGGCCATAAAAGAACTCGCGCCTGAAGGCATTATTTTATCCGGCGGTCCGGCGAGCATCTACGCCAAGGGCGTGCCGCGCGTGGATCGCGCCATATTTGAGCTGGGCATTCCGATTCTGGGCATTTGCTACGGCATGCAGTTTATGATGGAAACTCTGAGCGGCAAAGTCATTGGATCCAAAAAGCGCGAATACGGCTTTGCCGAACTTAATATAAAAGAGAAAAGCGGAATTTTCGCAAGTGTGGAAACAAAAACCCCCTGTTGGATGAGCCACGGCGATTCCATTGGTGAACTTCCACCGGGGTTTGTTGCCACGGCCTCCACCGATAACACACCGGTGGCGGCAGCCGAAGATCCCTTTCGGCGTTTTTACGGCCTGCAGTTCCATCCGGAAGTGGCGCATACCAAAGAAGGAAAGAAAATGCTCGTCAACTTTCTTTTTGATATCTGCCGCTGCGAAAAATCCTGATCGATGAAATCGTTTATTGAGCATGCCGTCGATGATATTCGCGCCCAGGTGGGAAAAGAGAAAATTATTCTGGGGCTTTCCGGCGGCGTTGATTCGTCCGTGGCGGCGGTGCTCTTAAATAAAGCCATCGGCCGTCAACTTACCTGTGTCTTTGTGGATAACGGTGTGCTGCGGGCGGGTGAAGCGACGCGCGTGATAGAGATGTTCAAAAAGCATCTGCGGATTAATTTGCGATTCGTGCGCGCCGGGAAAATTTTTCTGCAAAAACTAAAAGGCGTGACCGATCCGGAAA
>DSAV01000119.1 GCA_011046295.1 Deltaproteobacteria bacterium
TAGCCGCCGCGAGATTAAAAAAGTCCAGAATATGTTAAATGGGAGACCGAGAAAAATCTTGAACTGGGAAAAACCTTGTGATGTATACCTACAAGTGTTGCGCTAAAAGGTTGAGAGTGCCTTAGTTATTTTTTTTACACGGCGAAAATCACTTCGCCGTGCCTGGCATAATCGACAAGAGGAGATTCCTTTTTCTCCCATTCTTCAGGCGTGAAGCCCACAACTTCAATCGGCTCAAATACCTCATATATAGCATCAGAAAGCAGTTCAATTCTTTCCCAATAGTCCCGCTTTTTAAAATCATTAGAAATAACTATCAGATCGATATCGCTACCTTCGCGAAAATCACCGCGCGCGTAGGAACCATATAAGACAAGCTTATCGATGCTGATTCCTCTGGCTTCAATAGCTTTCTGGAAACGGGCAATGGCTTCTAAAGCTGCTGCTTTATCCATTTTAGCGCCTCTTTGGTCTGTGAAATCATCTCCCGGGATATTTCTTTCGTGTAAATTTTCTGTAGTTTTTCCAGGCTTTCCGGATATCTTGTAGCTATATTTGCTTCGTTCAATTTGACAATAAATTTACCTATTGCTTCCGGCGGTTTCATTCCCGTTTTGTTAATCAAAAAAACAAGGTTATGCATTTTGGGCGGAACTTCTCCGTGGATTTTACAATAAATTCCCTTGAGCGCCTTTTCCAATGATAGATGACACATGAAAACAGCATAAAAATAGCGACCGCCTTCAAACATAAATTCTGCCGTTTCACTGTCGAAATCGGCCTGTTTTATCCATTCATGTGTTTTTTCATCCATAAATCTTTAATTCACTACTTTATTGATCTATTTATAATTAAAGACACCGGTAAAATCAAGTAAATATCAAGATTTAAACTAGCCCTTTGCTATACATACAGAAGAAGGCTACAATATAAATTTTCAACTGCATTCTTTAAAGGCTTCAGCAAAACCGGGCAGGGAATTAATAATCGTCGCGTCGTCGACGCAATAAGCGATGCGGAAATAGCCCGGGCCGCCAAAGCCACTGCCCGGCACGACCAAAATGTTTTTCTTCAAAAGCATTTTGACAAATTCCACGTCATCAGGAATAGGGCTTTGCACAAACAGATAAAACGCGCCCTGCGGTTTAGCAAATTTATATCCCGCGCGCGCCAGTCCTTCGCACAGTAAATCCCTCTTTTTCTGATAAACAGCGACGTCCACCTTGGCATCCTGCAGGCGAGCCACCACACGCTGCATCAAAGCGGGCGCGTGAACAAACCCCAAAATGCGCGTGCACATGATAAAGGCGTTTTGCAAATCATTGCCGCGATCTATATCAGGATTTACGGCGATATAACCAATTCGTTCCCCCGGAAGCGATAAAGTTTTGGAATAGGAATAAGCGATAATCGCGTTTTTATATGCTGTCAAAATACCGGGCACGAAAACATTGTCATATACTATCTCATTGTAGGGCTCATCGGATACCAGATAAATTGATTTGAATAATTCGCTACTCTTGCGATTGAGCATTTCGGCCAAATCGGCAATGTTCTTTTCCGTGTAAACCTTTCCGGTGGGATTATTGGGCGTGTTAATCAAAACAGCCTTGGTGTTTTCGTTTATCGCTTCTTCTATCTCTTCTATATCAAGAGAAAAATCTTCGTTGGTCTTTACAAATTTTACCACGCCGCGGTAATTATCAATATAAAAGGGATATTCCACAAAATAAGGCATGGGCACGATTACTTCATCGCCCGGATCCAAAAGTGATTTGAAAATGACATTGAGCGCGCCCGCCGCGCCGCAGGACATGACTATATTGTCCGCTTTAAGCTTTAAACCTTGTTCCCTGTTTATTTTATCGGCAATCGCCTGGCGCGTCTCGGGAAAACCCGCGTTGGGCGCGTAGCCGTGCTTAAGCGGAATAATTTCCGCGGCGATATTTATCAGCTCTTTTTTGAACTCCTCCGGCGGCTCGACATTGGGATTGCCCAGGCTGAAGTCGTAAACTTTATCGGCGCCGTATTTCTTCTTCATCGCCGCGCCTTCTTCGAACATTTTTCTAATCATGGACGATTTGGAAATTGACGCTTTAATTTTTCTGGCAACGCTCATAGAAGCACTCCTTGAAAATACTGCAAACGCGCCCTCAATAAGGCATAAAATATTACACTGCCCGGAGAAATTTATTATTGTGGCATTCGAATATAATTTAAAGATAAATACCGTTACTGTTATATGTCATTCTTCCGGCGCTTCAATAAAACGAATACACCCAGCAGAATCAATATCGCTGGCAGAATATATTGGGAATATTGATAGAGTTGTAATCCGTATGTTTCATGAATCAGAAAGATAATGCCGACGGTAGTAATAAACCATCCGCCGAAATCCCTGAACTTCTGAATAAGAGTGCAGATACCAATGACAATAAGCAGGACAGGCCAAGTCTGTCCAAAAGAATAAATTCCCGCCTTTGATAAATAAATTAAAACACCTAAAGTAATTAAAATCATCCCGCCGGTCAGAACATTTTGCTTTGTCTTAGCCATAATGAGAAGCTCCTTGCTTTTTACTGTCTTTTAAGCGGCCGGATTCAAAATCCGGCCGCTTTTTTACTTTCTTAATTTATTTGATAAATGATTTGAACAAATCAATCGGTATGGGGAATACTGTGGTGGAATTGTTTTCCGCGGCAATCTGGTTCAATGTCTGCAGATAGCGCAATTGCAAAGACATCGGCTGAGAAGACATTAAAGCTGCGGCCTCAATAAGTTTTTGCGCGGCCTGGAATTCGCCTTCCGCGCTGATGACCTTCGCGCGTCTTTCTCTTTCCGCTTCGGCCTGCTTGGCCATCGCGCGCTTCATTTCCTCGGGCAAATCGATATGCTTTACCTCGACCATAGACACTTTAATTCCCCAGGGATCAGTACTGCGGTCCAGAATACTTTGTATTTCCAGATTAATTTTCTCACGTTCGGAAAGAATTTCATCCAGCTCCACCTGGCCACAAACACTGCGCAATGTAGTCTGCGCCAGTTGTGATGTCGCGTAAAGATAATTCTCCACGTTTATTACCGACGCATTGGCGTCCATGACGCGAAAATAAATAACGGCGTTTACTTTAATGGATACGTTGTCCCTGGTGATAATATCCTGGGGCGGAACGTCCATGGCAAGTACGCGCATATCGATTTTCACTATCTTATCGATAACCGGAATAATGATGATTAAACCGGGGCCTTTAACATCGCGCACGCGCCCGAGACGAAACACAACCGCCCTTTCGTATTCATTCAAAACTTTAATCGCCGATGCCAAAAACATAATCACCAGCGCCACGATAACGATTATTGGAAGTGGTAATGCACCTGCCATTTTAATTCCTCCTTTTTTTATTAATTATCCTGATTCTCGTTCTTAATCTGCTCGACGGTAAGTTTTAATCCGTCAATTTTCAGAATTTTGACTTTTGCTCCTTTCGGTATCGGCTCTTTGCTGTGCGCGCTCCAGTATTCACCCTGAAAGAACACTTTTCCTTCATCAGCGATATCGGTTAGCGCTTCAGCCTTGCCTTCCGGAATGGATTCCAATCCGGAATAGGGCCGGCGCATCTGCGCCTTCACCGCCATCCAGACAACAACAATAAAAAACCCGGAGACCAGCAATACCGCCGGTATCAATACCTGCAAGGAAATACGCAACGCCGGCTCCGGCGTTTCAAACAAAATTAATGACCCCATCGCCAAAGAAATCACCCCGCCAACTGAAAGTATACCGTTACTCATAACTTTTATCTCCGCGAAAAATAAAATGACTCCGAAAATTATCAGCAGTATTCCCGCATAATTTACCGGCAAGGTAGCCAATCCAAAAAACGCCAAAAGGAGCGCTATGCCACCGATGACGCCCGGCAGTATCGCCCCAGGATTGGAAAATTCAAAATACAAACCCGCCATTCCCACCAGCAAAAGAATATAGGCGATATTCGGATCGGAAATAGTCGTCAGGATTTTTTGACGCGTTCCCATTTCCATATAATTAAGTGCGACGTTTTTTGTCGACAGCCTTATTCTTCTGCCGTCCGACATGGTTATTGTTTTATTATTGATCGCCGCCAAAAGCTTTTCCACGTCAGCGGCGACAAAATCGATTACATTCAATTTCAATGCTTCTTCCGCGGTAATCGATTCACTCTTACGCACGGCTTTTTCCGCCCACTCTTCTGATCTGCCTTTTGCCTTTGCGATACTGCGCACATACGCGACAGCGTCATTTTCCACTTTTTCGGCCATGGTTTCATCCATTTCCACACTACCGCCGATACCCACAGCCACGGGATGTGCCGCGCCAATGTTCGTGCCCGGAGCCATGGCGGCAATATGCGCGGCAATGGTGATAATCACTCCCGCGGAAGCGGCACGCGCTCCCTGAGGATAGACGTAAACAATGACCGGCACGGGTGCGTTCAACAGGCTTTTGGCAATGTCTCGCATCGCCGTGTCCATCCCACCGGGCGTATCCAGTAATATTATCAGCCCTGCCGCGCCATCTTTGCGCGTATCTTCAATGCTGTCGTCGATATATCTTGCAGTTGGCGCGGTAATAACGCTGGCAATGGTAATAATGTTAAAAACAGGCGTTTTATCCTGTGCGCAGACAATGGACGCGGAAAAAATAAACGCGATTAATATGAAAATTATTTTTTTTAACATTAACTCGCCTTCTTTTATATGTATCCTTAATCCCGGACAGAGATTTCTTTCATTATCATCTGAATGTCTTCCCACACAGGCTTTTTTGCCGAAGGATTGCGCAAAAGATACGCCGGGTGATACGTGGGCATGAGCTTAATCCCTTCGTAGGCATGAAATCGGCCGCGCAAGGCTGTTATCGGCAAATCTGTTTTCAAAAGAGTTTTCGCCGCGAATGTCCCCAAAGCACAAATTATCACAGGGGAAATTATTTGCAATTGTTTTTTTAAAAAAGGCTCGCATTTTGATATTTCTTCAGGCTGAGGATTGCGGTTGCCGGGCGGGCGGCATTTAAGAATATTACATATATATACATCCTCGCGCTTAATTTTCATCCCCTTGACGATAATATCAGTTAGAAGCTGTCCGGCTCTGCCGACAAAAGGCAGACCTTGTTCATCTTCATCCGCCCCCGGCGCTTCCCCCACAAAAACGATTTTCGCGCAGGGATTGCCTTGTCCGAAAACAAGGTTTTTTCTGGTTTTTCCCAGCTCGCAGAGCTTACAGTTCTTCATCGCCCGCTCTACTTCCCCGAGGGCTTCTTCCTTATTTACCGGATGAAATTTTGTTGCTTTGTCTGATTCCGACGGTTTTTCCCATTCCACTTTGGCAGACAGGCTCTGATTATTGAGCACGTATCCCTTTACCGCCTGAACCGCGCCAAGTAATTCTTCCCGCAACTTTTCTTTCTCGGTTAATACAATCTCATCAGACATTATTTTTTGCTTCCGTTTTTCTTATTAATCAACTTTTTGACGCTATCGAGAATTTCGTCCGCCGCTTCCATTTTGGACATTTTATCGAGCTGCCGCATCTTTCCTTTTGTGTTAATTATCGTGATTATGTTCGTATCCGTTTGAAAGCCCGCGCCTTCCTTGCGCAAATCATTGGCGACAATTAAATCCATTTTTTTTGATTTCAGTTTCTCCCTGGCGTTGGTTATCATATTTTGCGTTTCCATGGCAAAACCGACTACTATTCTGTTGCCTTTATTTCTCCCGATTTCCTCAATTATATCCGGATTTTTTTCCAGTTTAATGGAAATAGATTCTTTATCTTTCTTAATTTTATTTTTTGATACTGATTTGGAGCCATAGTCGGCAACGGCTGCGGCTTTAATGATAATTTGCGCTTTTTTATAATTTTCCATAACCGCTTTGTGCATTTCCCGCGCGGTGCGCACCTGAATTATCTTTCGGGACGGGGGATGCTCCAAAGAAGTGGGACCACTGATTAGAATTATCTCGGCGCCGCGCCGATGGGCTGCCCGGGCCAAAGCGTAACCCATTTTGCCCGATGACAAATTCGTAATATAGCGCACAGGATCAAGCGGCTCCTGAGTCGGTCCCGCCGTAATCAGAATTTTCCGCCCGGAAAAATCTTTCGGCGCCAGCAACGCTTCAATTTCTTCAACTATATCAGAAATATCCGGCAGGCGACCCGATCCGGTTGTCTTACAGGCAAGCTCGCCCACTGAGCTATCCATCACAACATAGCCATGCTTTTTTAATTTTCTGATATTATCCTGCACAATGGAATTGGCCAGCATCTTATCGTTCATCGCCGGACAGATCAAA
>DSAV01000262.1 GCA_011046295.1 Deltaproteobacteria bacterium
ATACTGATATTATTGAATATTAAAGTATACCGTTGGTCAGAAAAAGACACAATAACCCCCTTCCTGCTAATAATCATTTAATGAAACATGAAAAGAATTGAATGAAATGTGGAAATTAGCTGGAGGGGGGCAAATTAAATTGCAAATATTTGCTAAAAAAGTTAATTATTCAGTGTAATTTAATTTCGATAAAGGAATGATTTGATATCTTTATGGATATTGAGCAGGAATGGTCTAAATTCTATAAAATTTTACCCGAAAAGAAAGAAAAGACGCTAACGCTTTATTTGCAAGGTGATTTCGGCTTAAAGAACTTAAATGAATTCACCGCAAAACTGGGCGATTTAGTCGATCTTCATAAGCCGCTTGAAGTTAAAATAGATTTTTCCGGCGTTACATATTTGGACAGCGCCGCCGCGTTGGCGTTTATCCGGATGGAAAGATTTATCAAGGACAAAAATGTTGATTGCTTATTACTCAATTTGACCGACGAAATAAAAGGTATTTTCAGCGTCATTTATCAGCGAGCTCTTGCACAGAAGCCGTTTAAAGTAAAAACGAAACCGGACAATTTTTTTGTTGAGTTGGGAGAAGCATCCATAGCTCTAGTTAAAGATTTTATCGATGTTATCGAATTTGTCGGAGATTTACTATTTTCCATTGCCTATGCAATTACGCACCCGCGCTCAATTAGAGTCAAAGATATTTTTTTCTATATGAAACGCGCGGGAGTTGACGGCCTGCCGATTGTAGGTTTAATCAGCGTTCTAATCGGGCTGATTATCGCTTTTATGTCATTTCTGCAACTTAAACAGATTGGCGCCAATATTTATGTTCCCTCACTGGTAAGCTTTGCCATGGTCAGGGAACTGGGCCCGATTATGACGGCTATTCTTGTGGCGGGACGCTCCGGTTCTGCTTTCGCCGCGGAGATCGGCACCATGGTGGTAAATGAGGAAGTTGACGCTTTGAAAACCATGGGCTTTGATCCCATTCGCTTTTTAGCTGTGCCCAAAGTTCTGGCCGCAATGATTGTTGTTCCGATATTGACCATTTATTCAGCTTTATTCGGAGTTTTTGGAGGCATGATCGTTGGCGTAACCGGTCTCGACTTAACGATAAATACATATCTTACGCAATCTCTAAAGGCGATTTCAGTTTTTGATATTGTGACCAGTTTGATTAAAGCCGCTGTTTTTGCCGCTCTTATCGCCGGCATCGGATGCCAGCGCGGGTTTAAGGTACGCTCCGGGGCGCAGGATGTCGGAAAATTTACGACATCAGCGGTTGTTTCCGCGATTTTTCTTATAGTTATGGCTGATTCCATTTTTGCCGTTACGCTATATTATATTAGGTAAGGAGCATGATTTGCCGAAAGGTGTGAGCGAAGCGATTATCGCTGTGGAAAATCTTACCGCCCGTTTCGGAAACAATACTGTTTTCGAAGGTGTAAATTTAGAAGTTTATAAAGGTGAAGTACTGGTTGTCGTGGGCGAAAGCGGCTGCGGGAAGTCGACGCTTCTGAAAATCATGATTGGCCTGCAAAAGCCGTCTGAGGGCAGAGTAATGTTTCGCGGCGTGGATGTTGTTTCCGCGACCTCTGAACAACTGCACAGCTATCGTCAGAATATCGGGGTGCTTTTTCAATCCAGCGCTTTATTCAGCTCCATGAGATTGAAAGAAAATATCGCCCTGCCCCTTGAGGAATATACCAGCCTAAATTCTTCCATGATAGATATGATTATAAAAATGAAGCTGGGAATGGTTAATTTGGCCGGTTATGAAAACCATTATCCTTCGGAATTGTCCGGGGGCATGAAGAAAAGGGCGGGTATCGCGCGGGCGATGGCGCTGGATCCCACCGTGCTTTTCCTGGACGAGCTTTCCGCCGGCCTCGACCCGGTTACCGCCGTGGAGCTGGACAACCTGATAATTAAAACTAATGAAGCGCTGGGAACGACTATGGTTATCGTAACCCATGAACTAGAATCTATTTGCAAAATAGCCCACAGAGTAGTAATGTTAGACAAAAATGCAAAAGGAATAATCGCTGAGGGTTCTCCTACGCAGCTAAAGGAAAAGGCTACCGATCCCAGAGTACGCAGCTTTTTCCTCAGGCAACTGCCTGAGAGTAACGATAAGGATTCATCGTATGGCGAGTAGAACGTCAAAATTTTTAATCGGCCTTTTTGTCATGGCCGGCTCGTTTATAGTAGCGGTAATTATTATCTGGGTAGGGGCCGCAGATTTTTTTTTAAAAGGTTCCACCTACGTTACCTATTTTGACGAATCAGTCCAGGGCCTGCAGGCCGATTCCGCTGTAAAATACCGCGGCGTGGACGTGGGTAAAGTCAGAAGCATCAGAGTGGCGCCTGATGATCGCCTGATCGAAGTGACCATGAAAATTGATTTGTCCTCGGACTTACAGCATCAAACTGAAGCGCAATTACGGACGGCCGGCATTACCGGGATTGTTTTTGTTGAATTGGATAGAATCAGGCCGGATGAAAAATCAACGTCCCCGGAAATAACTTTTAAACCAAGCTATCCAGTAATTCCATCTCGCCGTTCAGAAATAAGCCGTATTTTGGCGGGCACGAACGAGATTATGGAGAGCATACAGGCAATTGATTTTGAGGGCTTGTCCGAGCAGTTGAAAAACACGACTCTCGCCGTGGAAAATTTTATCGGCGGCAAACAGACCCACGGCGTGATGACGAATCTGGAATCCACAACGGCGAATATTGATAGGGCCATGGAAGGTCTCCGCGTTACGATGGAAAACCTGCAATCTTTTTCTGAACGCATAAAAGAAAATCCTTCGGAGTTATTTTTTAACCGCCCGCCGCCGCCGAAAAAAATAATGGAGTGACAATGAAAAGAAACATACTGTTCAACAAAAGCGCGGGCTTATTTTTTTCATTGATATTTTTCACGCTTTCTCTGGGCGGATGCGCCATTTGCGGAAAACCTTCTTATGATATCAAGTATTATCTTTTAAATTATACCGCTCCCGCGTTCGAAAATCTCACCAGTCTTGATTCGACTTTAAGCTTCAACCGCTTCACGATTGCCGCCGCTTATAACACGCAGAACATGATTTTTAGGGCTGATGACCATTCCATAGATTTTCTAAGCTATAACCGCTGGGCGGTAAATCCCGCGGATATGGTCGCCGATACGTTATTACGCGACATGCAGGCAAGCGGTATCTTTAGCGCTGTTTTTTCCCGCCTCAGCATGGAAGAAGCAAATTTTGTCCTCCAAGGAGGCATTGAGGAATTTTACCTGCGTGTGGAGGAAAATCGTAAGGTCGCCGTCATCTCTCTGGGAATAACCCTGAAAGATTCAAGAAAAAGGGAAGTGAACCGGCGGATACTTTTTCAAAAAAAATACCATTATGAGGAACAGTTGACACAATATACGCCGCGTGGCTACAGCGAGGCTATGAGCAAGGCGCTCCAGGCAATATCTTCTCAAATAATTTACGACGTTTACCGGGCGGCCAGGTAGTCATCGAATGAAGAGCTTCCTTGGCAAATAATGAAAGAATTAAAAATCCAAATTAGTTCTAAAACCGAAATGATTGATATAACGTCTCTGGTGCAAAGCGCCTTAGGCCGGCAGAAA
Source organism: Deltaproteobacteria bacterium (assembly GCA_011046295.1). Classification (GTDB taxonomy): domain Bacteria; phylum Desulfobacterota; class Syntrophia; order Syntrophales; family Smithellaceae; genus UBA4810. Next base: position 3,631 of record DSAV01000262.1, read on the forward strand.
ACCTTCAAGGGCATTTGCGTTGTCTATACGCCGCATACCACCGCGGCAATTACGATAACTGAAAACGCGGATCCGGATGTTTGCCGCGCTGGAGAAAACAGTTCCTTCCCATGCACAGATTACCGGCACGCGAAAAATAATTCTCCGGCACACGTAAAATCAGCGCTCGTCGGTGCTTCGCGAACAGTTTTGATTTGAGGAAGCAAAGCTTGTTTTAGGAATATGGCAGTCGATATTTTTTTGCGAGCTTGATGGCCCCCGCTCCCGGAAAATTTTTATATCGCTTTTGAAAAAGAAATAATCAGTCGGCAGAGACACTCTTTCGGACAATTGCCGGCAGATTATTTGTTCTTCACTCTTTTTAAGGCGTCAATCAGTTGCTGATGAATAAGGCCGTTGCTGGCAGCCATGTGCGGCGAATTTATATTCCAGCCCTTGCCAAAAAAATCTGAGACTTTTCCGCCCGCCAGCTCCACCATGAGAAATCCCGCCGCCGTGTCCCAGGGCATCAATTTTAATTCCCAAAAACCGTCAAAACGCCCTGCCGCCACATAAGCCAAATCAAGGGCAGCGGCGCCGGCGCGTCTTATTGCCTGAGCTCTTACGGCCAGTGCGTTAAAGAAGTCGAGGTTATTATCCTCGCTTGTGCGGATATCGTAAGGAAAACCTGTAGCTAAGAGGCTGCGTGAAAGAGTTTCAACGCGCGAAACTTTTAATTTTTCTCCGTTTAAATAAGCGGTGTTGTCCTTTCGGGATGCGCTGAACATGTCGTCGCGCATTGGATCGTAAATTACTCCCATTTCAATGATACCTTCGATTTCCAGCGCGATAGAGACGCAGAAAACGGGATAGCCATGCGCGTAATTGGTCGTTCCGTCCAAGGGGTCAATTATCCAGCGTATAGCTGAAGAACCTTCAATCAGCGCTGATTCTTCCGCTAGAATTCCGTGGCTGGGAAAATTGCGCCTAATCGCGCTGACGATTAAATCTTCCGATAGTTTATCCGCTTCCGTTACCAGGTTGATTTCTCCCTTGTAATCTATGGCGAGCTTTTTATTAAACTTCTGTCTGAGCAGGGCGCCGGACTTTTTTGCTATTTGTTCGGCGAATTTTTTTTCTTTCCACACGGCAAGGGGCTCCTGAACAATTTATTGTTCAATATTAGTAATAAAATTTAGAAGAAATATAAAGCATTATATTGTCGACCGGTTTATCTTTAAAAGGATTGCACGCTGATAAAATAAATGATAATAAAAAAATCAATTAATTTATGGCAGATTTATGACAAATAACCTTAATTCAGATAAAGATAATAAGAGCTTACAAGAAACAAGGGAATCGCTTGGCCTTTCCATCAAGGATGTTTTTGCTCAGACGCGCGTAAGTACCCAGTACCTCGAGGCAATAGAAAACGGCGACTTTCACGTTTTGCCGGAACCTATTTATGCGAAAAATTTCATCAGAACTTACGCCCGCGCTTTGGGAATTGATGAAAAAATAATTCTTGCCGATTATGAAGACTATCTCAATTCTCTTAATATTCTGGAAGACGTGCCGCCTGAAGATATCCCCCCCCAAGCCCGGTTTACTGAGGCCATATCCCGCCACCGCACTCTTTTAGGAATTGTTTCTGCCGTAATAGTCGCCTTTCTTATTGTGTGGCTTGTTTCCATGCAGTACCGGCCGGTGCCGGGCATAACTGACCGTTCTTCCCTCGAAAAAAGTATCGCTGTCGCCTCCGGGGAAGCCGGCGGGAGTTTGGATAGACAGGGAAGGGAGGATACTCTGTCAATCGCACAAACTGACGGTAAGGAAATTGAGGCAGCGGCAGGAACCGCTTACCCCGCAAAAGAGATTTCACCGGTATCCGTTGGCGCGCAAAATCAGGAAGTTGCAGAAAGTGAAAAGAGCGTTCTGGTTATAAAAGCCACTGAAGAAACTTGGCTCAAAATTAGAATCGACAAAAATCCCCCCTTTCAGGTATTGCTGCGACCGGGGCAAAGAGTCGAATATCGGGCAGCTTCTTTCGATATGGATATTGGCAATGCCAGTGGTGTCGTTATGCAGTATAATGGAAGAAATATAGAAAATTTGGGTGGTTCCGGAGAAGTAATCCGGTTAAGATTGCCATGATTTTAAAAATAAGAGAAGATGAGGTGAGATTATGTTAGGTCCTATAGGCATTCCCGAGTTGCTGATAATTCTGGTAATTATTCTGATAATTTTCGGTGTCGGAAAGTTACCGGAAATCGGTTCGGCTCTCGGTAAAGGAATCAAGAACTTTAAAAAATCCATTAACGAAAAAAATGAGATTACGGACGAAGACGCGAAGAAAGACGACGAAAAAAAATAATTTTTATTCATCAACGGTTAAAATCACTACTGTCCGGGTATTTCGTCAAATAAATTTAGTTGGTTAGATGGCATAGGGTTTTCCGTTTTGTAGTTTACCATTGTAAATAGTTGATAAAGCGGGATTCTTTCGAAAGCCGTAAC
>DSAV01000265.1 GCA_011046295.1 Deltaproteobacteria bacterium
CATCAAAAATAGATCTTCCCTCGGTCTCTGCAGGTGTGACATGGAAAGTTTCATAGAAGTAGCGATTGGCGGAAATGACTTTCAGGCCGGCGGAAAGCACGATAAGCGGTCCGCGTATTGTTTCCGCGATATCGCTGGTGTATTTTTCGGCTTCTTCAAAGGCTTTTTCTATTTGCTTACGCTCGGCGATTTGAACCTGTGATGCTTCGTTTGATTCTTGTAAATTCCGTTCTGCGGCATCAATTTTTGCCTGAAAATCTTCCACTTCAATGAAAGATTCTTTCTTTTGCTTGGATGCTTGCTTCTGGGTCTTCTCTTTTATTGACATTCCAGTATTTACTCGCTTCCCGGCATTGCTGAATTTTATAAATGCTTTTAAAAAAAATCAACTGTAAAATGAGTTGCTTTTGTGTTTGATGAATCGGGAATTAGAGAAATTTTGGCGCGCGGAATTTCGGCTTTTTTAGCAAACTTATTCACAAGGAAGAAAAGATAGACATTAAGTAATTCGACATTTGTCATGAAATGAATGAAGCAAAGCATTTGAAATTCAACGATAATTGGTTATTCGACTTTGTTTTCCGCGAATTCGTAAATCTGTCGATGGGTGCAAACTTCGTAATATTTACTGAAAGTGTTTCCGAGTGTTTCGAATTTTTCCGGGTGAATTTCAGTGATAATATCTTCACGGATAACAACAGACTGATAGTTTCCGCTTAGAGTTGGCATTTTGCCGCTGTAGAGTTTTATTTTCTTATTTTTGGCCGATGAAGAAGTAATCGGATGCAAAGTGATTCCCTTTGATAGTTTATTAAAACCGTTGCTGTCCAATTTGATACCATTGACATTGTAGCGCATGTATAAATCAATCATCAGCGTCTTTATCGTTTTCACTTCGGAATACATTCTTGAAAACAAAAAGATTAAACAGCGGATCATGGTCACTCAAAAATATACGCATTCTTTTGTTGCATTCTGAAAGCCGGTCATCGTCATTTCGCCGCAAAGCGCGCAGGGCTCCGAAGGCTGAAGGGGGGCGAAAAGAGGATCGGTATAATCCATTTCTTTCGTCGTAAAAATATCACTGAAGGGTCTCGACAGAAGATCATTTATTTTCATTTGCTTGAGGGCCATTTGGTCTTCTTTGCCGGCAATACCTTTGCCGACTGACACGTTGAGCTGATCGTAAATGTGTTTATCGGTTCCCTGGTATTCGTAGCGTTCGGTCCGGCTGAATCGAAAAGATCGGCGTTTCATCCGGCTGATAATCGTATAGGCGTTTTTCCCGTAATCTTTGATGATCAGGTTTCCTTTTCCGGCTGCCGTGCCCAGCAGAACCTGAAGCGCGTCGATGGCGCAGGAATCGTTTTCACAAATCGCAACAATTTCCTCATCGACGGCCCGGTGCAAATCCATCAAGCCGATAGCCTCAAGAGCCAATCTGTAGCCATAAATCAAACCGGGGCAGATATGCCCGTGAAAATCCACGCATCTTTTTAAGTCAGCGGGCAGTTTTCTTTGATCATGTATTTTTGTCATGGTTCATTTCCTGAGATATCCTTCTGTCACGGCTTGCGTCTTTTGCCGATCAGCAGATCCTCGGCACCAGTTCGCCGGTGGGCAGATCGATCAAGCGTTCGCCGCCGATGGTGGTTTTGAGGATAACGCGGCTCGAAGAAGATGCACTGACCCTGCCGATGACGGCGGCGTTTTGGCCGTAGCGGTGTTTTTGCATGGCCTGCAAAACGGCAGGGGCGTCGCTTTCGGCGCAGAAGACAACCATTTTGCCTTCGTTGGCCAGATAAAGCGGATCGAATCCCAGAATTTCGCAGATACCCCGGACGTTATCCTGGACGGGAATACTTTTTTCATCGACATCGATGCGCATCCCTGCGCTTTTGGCGATTTCCGCCAGAATGGCGCCCAGGCCGCCTCGCGTCGCATCGCGCATGCAGTGGACATGGGGGCCGGCCTGAAGAATATCGGCTATCAAACCGTTGAGCGGGGCGGTATCGGAGATCAGGTGGGATGAAAGCGAGAGATTCTCTCTTGCGGCGATGACGGCCGCTCCGTGATCGCCCAGCGTACCGTTGACGATGACGGCATCGCCGGGCGCAATGCTTTTAACGGACAGCGGGGAAGGGTATTCGATCACACCGATGCCGGAGGTGTTGATGAAAATGCCGTCGGCTGCGCCGCGTGCGACGACCTTCGTGTCTCCCGTGACGATTTGCACGCCGGCATGGGCGGCTTTTTCGGCCATCGTGTCGAGAATCGTCTCCAGAGAGGACATCGGAAAGCCTTCTTCCACAATGACGCCGCAGCTCAAAAAAAGAGGTTTGCCGCCGCAGACGGCCAGGTCGTTGACGGTGCCGCAGACAGCGAGCGAGCCGATATTGCCGCCGGGAAAGAAGGTGGGGCTGACGACATAGGAATCGGTGGTGAAACACATCTTCTGATTGCCGATATTTAAAACGGCGCTGTCTTCGAGACGTTCCAGATAGGGATTACGAAAACGGGGCAAAAAAAGCTGCGAGATCAGTTCATGGGATAAAAGCCCGCCTCCGCCGTGTTCCAGAAGTATTTTGTCATGTTTCATTTCAAAGTCCTTTCTGAATCATCGCCGCCGCGATGACGGCCTGCCCCAGAGAAATGCCGCCGTCGTTTGTAGGGACCAGGCTGTGGCTGTAAACCTCAAACCCGTCTTTTGTCAGCCTGTCAATGCCGCCATCCAGCAGAATTCTATTCTGGAAGCAGCCGCCGGAGAGAACCACGCGCGTTAACCCGGATGTTTCACGCATTTCACCCGAAATAGCCGCGAAGATTTCAATCAGTGTCGAGTGGAATGACGCGGCGATGCCGGCTTTGTCGCGGCCCGCAGTCAAATCGTCCACAATGGCCCGGATCGCGAAAGAGGTATCGATTCTATACGGTTCGTTATCTTTTCGCAAGATGTCAAAGGGGTAAGGCGGGGCAGACGTGGGGGTAGCCAGTGCTTCGAGCTCCATGGCGGCCTGGCCTTCAAAACTGACCGTGCGGCGCAGGCCCAGCAGGGCGGCAACGCCGTCGAAAAGCCGTCCCAATCCTGAAGACAAAGGCGCAGCAATTTTTCCTTCAAGCATTTTATCGAGAAGATCCGTCTGAACCTGTTCGGGAATCAGATGGAATCTTCCGGCGATTTCGCGCCAGAATGGCCAGTATGAGCTTTTGAGTAAACTGACTGCTATCCGCCAGGGCTCCCGCACGGCCTTCTCTCCGCCCGGCAGTAAAATATATTGAAAGTGACCGAATCGCTGATAGCCGGTATCGGAGGCGATCAGAAATTCTCCGCCCCAGACTGTCCCGTCCGGTCCGTAGCCTGTGCCGTCCATCGCCAGACCGATCACCTCTCCGTCGATTTGGTTTTCCGCCATGCAGCTCACGACATGGGCATGGTGGTGCTGAACCTGGAGAATTCTTTCCGCGGGAAGCTCGCGCGCCGCCTGAGTGGAGTAGTAAGCCGGGTGAAGGTCGCAGGCGATAATGGACGAATCGGATTCGGTGATGCGTTTCATCAGCCCGAGGCTCTCCGAGAAAAAGTCACGCGCTTGCGGCGTTTCCATATCACCGATATGGGGGCTGATAAAGGCAAATTTGTTTTTGAGAATGCACAGAGTTGCTTTGAGTTCTCCCCCTAAGGCCAGCACCTGCGGATAGCTTTGTTTCAAAGGCAGTGGCTGAGGGACGAAACCGCGAGAACGGCGCATCAGGCGGAGTTTCCCGGAGGCCCGAAAGGCGATGGAATCGTCGCAGCGCACGAGAGTGTCGCGGTTGTGCGCCAGAAAAAAATCAGCGATGCCGGAAAGCCGGGAAAGCGCTTCGCGGTTGCCGATACATATCGGTTCATCCACCTGGTTGGCGCTGGTCATCACCAGCGCACTGAAGTGTCTTTCCAGAAGCAGATGCTGCAGGGGCGTGTAAGGCAGCATGACGCCCAGATTGGGTACGGCGGGGGCCACCCGTTCGGAGATCAGCGTATTGGGGCTCTTTTGGAGCAAAACGATCGGCCGCCGGGGTGAGACGAGCAATGCTTCTTCGTCCGGGCTGACGCGGGCGATTCGTCTTACGGCATCCATATCGCGCGCCATGATGGCCAGAGGTTTTTCTTCCCGGTATTTACGCTGCCTGAGATTTCGGACCGCGTCATCATTTCCCGCGTCGACACAAAGATGGAAACCTCCCAGGCCTTTGACGGCCAGCACCTGGCCGGATAAAAGAAGTTTGATGGCAGTCTGGACGGGATCATGCGATTCGACGGTATTTCCCTCGGCGGAAAGCAGCGTCAGGCGAGGACCGCAAACCGGGCAGGCGTTGGGTTCGGCATGAAAGCGGCGGTCGGCCGGATTTTCATATTCCGCGCGGCACGAAGCGCATAAAACAAAACAGGACATGGACGCGAATCCGGCATGCGCCGCGCGTGTCTACAGGGCTTGCGCTTCAATAGTAAGTTCGCAATGGCCACGTGTACCAAATGGAGCACAGGATGCGCCGGTATAACGCAAAAAATAATAAAAAAAGGGCGTTCCGGATGGGGACGCCCTTTTTTGTTAATCAGTAATTTTATTTACGCTAAGCGGTTTTTGTCGAATCATCTCCCTGGTAAACATCCAGCGTTCCTTCATGCTCCATTTCCTTGAGCCATTTGGGGTGCTGTTTTTTAAGCCATGCTCTGGTCACCCAACCGTTAATCATTGCCTGAACCGTGCCGGGATTGCCGATTGTTCCCAAATACAGGTGAACAAAGAAAAACGCGAAGATGACCACAAATCCCAAGGCGTGCAGCGGATACATCCAGCGCACAATTACCGCCGGCAGTATTGTGGGAAACCACATAATCAGGCCGGTAAGCGCCATAATCACGCCGAAAATCGCCACCGCGAGGAAAAACATCTTCTGCCCGGGATTATACTTGCCGGTCTCCGGCACTTTATCCACATGCCACAGGTAACCGCCCGCCGCCTTGAACCAGTCCAAATCCTCAGGCAAAACAAATACACCCGCTTCCTTCCACCACATCTTGATGGCCAGAACAAGCGAGACGGCGAATACTATCGCGGTATAATTATGGACAATTTTCATGCCTTTGAGGCCGCCCATAATCACGCCCAAAAAATTGAGAGATTGAAACATCATGCCCAGCCCCGTGTAGCACAGAAGCAGACAGGAGACAGCCAGCATCCAGTGGACAAAGCGCTCATACCCGGTAGTTACTTTAATCATTCCTTTTGTCGGTTTCATATTATTCCCCTCCTTCCGTTTTTACATCAGTGCCCTGTTCCGGATCGGGCCTTTTCGGCCCGTGGAGAATGTAATGAAGTATCGAACCTCCCAGAGCGCCGCCTGCCGCCAGCAAACTCAGGGGCTTTAACCAGCTCTTCCATAAGACTACGGAAAGCGGGACCCGCGGTTTCTTGTTGATTTCAGCGTAAATTTCGGGTTTTTCCTTGAGCACATACATAAAGTGAGTGCCGCCGACAAATTCATCGCCGTAAGTGGTGGCGTTTCCGCCCAGTTCCTCGGCGCGCTTATGCGCGATTTCCAGAATCTTATCTTTCTCTCCCCAAGCCAGAGCGCCGGTGGGACAAGCCTTGACACAAGCCGGTTCCAGATTGTTGACTATTCTGCTTTCGCACATGTCGCATTTGAAAACCTTGGCTGATTTGGAATCATAGCGCGGTACCAGGAAAGGACAAGCCGTAAGGCATTCTTTGCATCCGATACATTTTTCCCTGTCGAGGCCCACGGTGCCCATTTCTTTGTTGTAGTAGAGAGCTCCGCTGGGGCAAACCGTAACGCAGGCCGCGTCCGTGCAGTGCATGCACGCTTCCTTACGGAAGAGCCACTTAATATCTCCTTCCGGAGACACATAATCCTGGAAGTGAATAAGCATATAAGTATTCGTCTGCAAAGAAGGAGGATTCTGGTAGGTTCCCTGCTGCTGTGTCTGCCGGGCTTTAAGCTCGTTCCATTGCTTGCAGGCAAGCTGGCAGCCGCGGCAGGCAGTACATTTGGAATCATCGTATAATTTGATTTTCTCAGTCATCTTATCTTCCTCCCTTCTTCACAACATTAA
>DSAV01000203.1 GCA_011046295.1 Deltaproteobacteria bacterium
CACCAACGTGGGCAACTACCATGGCGGCGGCTCGCCCATTATGGAGCAGATTGCGATTACCACGCAGTATGATATTGAATCCCGCAAGAAGCTGGTGAAATACATTGCCGGCATGAGCGGCGGAGATCGCGAAGCTTTGGCTAAAAGCAATTTTATCAAAAGGCCTAAAAAAGAGAAGTGAAAAGTTTGTTCTTAAAGAAAAATTATTTGTAGAATGAAAACATTCCGTAACTGCTAGGTTTGAACACCGGGCAGTTACGGGAGCTGAATTTCATAATATACAGTTAAGGAGAAAAAAGCCATGTTCGATTTAAATCAATTTTCATTAAAGGGAAAAGTAGCTATTGTCACCGGCGGCGGGCGCGGCATCGGCCAGGCCATCGCTTTTGGTTTGGCCAAGGCGGGCGCCAAGGTAGTCATCACCAGCCGCAAAATGGAAGATTTGGAAGCAACCGCCAAGGAAATCCAGGCCGCCGGCGGTGAAGCAATGCCGCTGCAGTCTCATCTGGGCAAGTATGAAGAAATGCAGAAAATGGTCAACACGGTTCTGGAAAAATACAAGAAAATAGATATTCTGGTAAACAATGCCGGCGCCAGTCCCGCAATTGCTTCCGTTTTGGATTCGGATGAACGTCTTTGGGATACAATCATGAACCTTAACATGAAAGGCGTTTATTTTGTCAGCCAGGCGGTCGCCAGAGTCATGAAAAAACAGGGCGGGGGAAAAATCATCAACGTTGCTTCGATTGATGGCTTTAAACCGGAGCCGGGCGTGAGCATTTATTCCATTTCCAAGGCAGGCTGCCGGATGATTACCAAAGCCTTCGCCATGGAATTGGCCGGAGACAACATTCAGGTCAACACCATCGCGCCGGGGCCGATCGATACCAAGATGATGAATTCACACTGGTTTCATCTTTCCCCGGAAGAGGCGAAAAAAGCCAGGGAAGCCATGGAAAAATCTTTACCCACCGGGCGGATTGGTGATCCCGATGAAATCGCCGGAGCGGCCGTGTATCTGGCATCGGAGGCTTCCAATTACACTACAGGCGCGGAAATTATCATTGACGGCGGCATTCTGCTAGCGCACCACGGTTGACAAAAAGAGGGGCGTGGGCAAAAGCATTATCAAAATATTCCGGCGGAAAAAAATATTTCCGCCGGAATATTTGGGCGTTGAAAAGTGTTAACCTCAGTTTTACCTTTTTTCATCAAGGGGGCAACCATGAAAAATTTAGACAATTTATTAAAGCCGATAAAAATTAAATCGATGGAGCTGAAAAACCGCGTGGTCATGCCGCCCATGGGTACATCGCTGGGAAATCCCGACGCCACGGTGAGCGAAGCGAATGTCGCCTACATCAAACGCCGGGCGCGAGGTGGCGCGGGGTTGATTATAACCGAGATTACCGCGGTGCATCCGTCGGGTCAGATTAACCCCAGCGAACTGGGTGTCTGGGATGACAAATTTATTCCGGGTTTAAGTAAAATGGCCAAAGCCGTTCATGACGAAGGCGGGAAAATCGCCATGCAGCTTCATCATTGCGGACGGGAAAGTTATACCAAGCTGAAAAAAAAGGAAGCCATTGGCGCTTCGGCGATTCCCAGTTATATTTTCGGTTTTCTGGGCGCGCCCAGGGAGATGACACTGGCGGAAATCGAAGAGATAATTGACGCTTACGGTAAGGCGGCGCTGCGCGCGAAAAAAGCCGGATTTGACGCGGTGGAGCTCCACGGCGCGCACGGGTATCTTTTAATGCAGTTTTTATCCGCCCATTCCAATCAGCGTACCGACAAATACGGCGGCGATTTCCGCGGCCGCGCCACTTTCATGCTGGAATGCATCAAGTCCGTGCGCAAAAATGTCGGCAATGATTTCCCCATATCCATCCGTATCTCCGGAGAGGAATGCATCAAGGACGGCTACACGATTGCCGATATACAAACAATTGTTCCGGATTTAATCAGCGCAGGAGCGGACATCATTCATGTTTCGTTCAGCACGCATGGCAGTCCGGAGGTGAATATTGACACGCCCAATGCCAGCGCGCCGGTGGAATATGTTCCCGGTTTTAAATCTTACTTGGCCAAGAAAGTTAAAGAGATCAGTTCCGTGCCGGTAATTTCCGTTGGCCGCTATACAGATCCGTTTTTGATGAATGATATGATCGCGCAAGGCGAAGCGGACATGATTGCCGTGGGTCGCCAGCATCTGGCCGATCCCGATTTTCTGAAAAATGCGGTTGACGGACATCCCGAATATACGTTTGAGTGCCTGGCCTGCAATCAGGGCTGTATCGAGCGGCTTTCCATCGAACTGCAGCCGATACGCTGCGCGATTAATCCGCAAACCGGGCAGGAGTTGATTTACCCGGAAGGCCCCGCCAAAGTAAGCCGTAATCTTTGGGTGGTGGGCGCGGGCCCGGCGGGACTTACTGCCGCGTCCGAAGCGGCAAGGCTCGGCCACAAGGTAACTTTGTTTGAGCGTGACAAGCAGACCGGCGGCAATGTTCTTTACGCGGCTAAAGCCCCGCACAAGGAAGTGTACGCCAAATATATCGATACTCTCACAGCTAAATGCCAGCGTCAGGGAGTGGAAATAAAAACCGGTACAAACGTCACGGAAAAGATGCTGGAAGAAGGCAAGCCCGAAGCGGTAATTCTCGCCATCGGCGCGGATAAAACCGCCTGCCCCGCGGAAGGAATCAATAGTTCCGTGGTTTGCGATGCCTGGCAGATACTTGACGGAGAGATAAAAGGGCGCGACCATGTTGTGGTGATCGGCGGGGGATTGGTAGGAATGGAGACAGCCGATTATCTGCGTGAAAAAGGCGTCAAGGATATAACCATTGTGGAAATGCTTGCCAGGCCGCCGGTCCTGCCGCAGGCGGCGCACGGCCAGATGCTGTACCGCCGGCTGCAGGCCGCGGGCATCAAGCTGATGCTTGGCACAACAGTCAAAAAGATTGAGGAAAATTCCGTAATCATCAGCAAAAAAGGCGAAGAGGAGAAACTAACTCCTGTCAATCAGGTAATTGTGGCCATCGGCGTGACGCCGAGAAATGAACTAAAAGACATGCTGGCCTCAAAGGGCATTCAACATTTTATTGTGGGTGACGCTTCGGCTCCCCGCCGCATCATTGAAGCAACCACCGACGGCGCCAAGGCCGCCTGGGATATTTGAAAAGAGGTGCGCCTATGAAAAATCTGCGCGAACGCTTTATTGAAACAAACGGCGTCAAACTGCACGTGATGGAAGCAGGACCAGCGAACGGCCAAATGATTTTATTTTTGCACGGCTTCCCCGAATTCTGGTACGCCTGGCGCAAGCAAATCGATTATTTTGCCGATAAAGGCTATTTGGTTGTTGCGCCCGATCAGCGCGGCTATAATTTAAGCGACAAGCCCGAAGGCATCTCCTCCTATAAAATAGATGAACTGGCCAAAGATATTGTGGGCCTTATTGACGCCTACGGTCGCGAAAAGATATTTCTGGTCGGCCACGATTGGGGCGCATCTGTTTCGTGGTGGGTGGCGCTCAAATACCCTGAGCGTCTGCAAAAACTGGTGATTCTGAATGTGCCGCATCCCAAAGTCATGGCCAAAACCGTCTTTACCAATGTCGAACAGATGAAAAAGAGCTGGTATATTTTTTATTTTCAGCTTCCCGGCGCGGTGGACAAGCTTGCCGCGGCAACCAATTATCAGTGGGTGCTGGATATGATTACAAGCTCGGCCAACCCCGGCGCTTTTTCCGCGGCGGAGCTTGAAGAATATCGCAAGGCTTTTGCGCAGCCCGGCGCTTTTACGGCGATGGTCAACTGGTATCGCGCCATGATACAGACCAAGCAGGAACAGCCGCAGAGCTTTGACGTCACCATGCCCATGATTTTAATGTGGGGGGAAGACGACGTGGCGATGCTCACCGAAATGGCCGATAAAAGCATGGCCTACTGCAAACAGGGCAAACTGATCAAGTTTCCGAAAGTCAGCCACTGGATTCAGCACGAAGCGGCGGACAGAATCAATCCTTTGATTGCGGATTTTTTTGCCGGCGATAAATAATTCTTGACGTTTGAGTATTTTTACAGGAAATAAATTCATATAAGCTTTGCAAAATATTTTTCGGTCATTGCGAGCTCCCGAAGGGAGCGTGGCAATCTCAAAAGTTTGCGGATTTTATTCGTGTCTTTGGCTCACCGCAATGGTAATGTGGAATTATTGCAAAGGCATTTAGCCGATTAAATTTGTGGAGAGGTTTTTATGCTCAGCCGCGCCGCCGCCGTTTTAGTTATCATCGATATTCAGGGCAATCTTGCTCAGGCGATGTTCGATAAGGATAATCTTTTTGCCAACAACATCAAGCTGATTAAAGGATTCAAAGCGCTGGGCTTGCCCATTATCATTACCGAGCAGACGCCGGCAAAACTGGGCAATACTCTGGATCTCATTGCCGCGGAGTTGGAAGGAGTCGCGCCCATTTCCAAAGAAAGTTTCAGCTGCTGGCCCAACGCTCAGTTTCGCGAACATCTCGAATCCCTGAGCCGCCGTCATGTGGTGTTGACGGGCATCGAAACCCATGTTTGCGTTTATCAGACCGCGCTGGATCTGCTCGCCAACGGCTACAGCGTGCATCTCGTTTCTGATGCCGTATCCTCGCGCACGCCCCAAAACCGCCAGGTTGGCATTGACGCCATGAAAAGCGCCGGCGCGCAAATCGCCAGCGCGGAAATGGTTTTATTCGAACTTCTGCGCAGTGCCACTGACCCTAAAGCCAGGGAAATATTCAAAATCGTGAAAGAATAAACTCTCTACTGACTCCCGCGGAAAGCGGCTCATCAACATTCTGGCCGTGGAACAAGATATTTAAGTGTAACATCACCGGAATTGGATTTTAATCACGCAACAAGCCTTGAGTTAATTTCACTGGCAATTTTTGCACCTACTTCTTTTTCTGTTTTTTTCAGATCATAACTTGTCTGCAGATTAAGCCAGAACTGCGCGGTTGTTCCGAAATAGCGCGCCAAGCGTAGGGCGGTGTCTGGTGTTATGGCGCGGTGTTCACGCACGATGTCGTTAATACGTGGCACCGGTACTTTAAGCTCTTTTGCCAGTGCGTTAGCGCTCATTTTTAAGGGAGCAAGAAATTCTTCCCTCATTATTTCACCGGGATGAATCGGTATCATTTTATTTTTTATATTCATTTTATTTGTGTAGCGCTAATATTTTCTAATAAAGGCTTTAATTCACTAAGACGCTCGCGAGCAACTTTCCAAATTGTTTTATAATCAACACCCATATAATCATGAATTAGAATATCGCGCATCCCGGCCATTTTATCCCACGGTACTTCCGGATGTTTCGCACGAATGGTTTTAGGTATGCGTTTTGTGGCCTCTCCTAAAACTTCAAGACTTCGAATAACCGCGTAAATAGTCTTTTTATCCTGCGCGAAATCTTCAAAAGACATGCCTTTAGTAAAGGCTTCAACATCGGATATGGAAACAAGAATGTCTTCAATAAAATCCACGATTTCCCTATTTTCAGACATATTCGACCTCAGAAAGTATACGCTTTCCAATGTTAGGTTTGAGGGCGGATTCCATCACCAAATCTACTTTGCCGTTTAGCTGGATTTCCAGATATTCGCGAAGATCTAAAAAGTCGAAAAGGTCAATATCGCGGTTGAATTTAACAAGTATATCTATATCGCTTTTCTTCCTCTGCTTTTGTTTTAGATAAGAACCGAACAATCCTAAACGTTCTACTCCATAGCGGTCTGCCATCTCGGGCTTTTTGCTGCGAATAATTTCAATTATTTCTTTTTTGCCCATGATTTATTTCCTTGATTGTATTGAAATATAAGAAATTTAACCTGTTATGTCAACGCAATAAATCTTGTGCTGAACGTTTGAAATAATATATGTTTTTTGTATGGCTGGCGCGTGTGATAATGGAACTTATTATTTATTTCTTTGTCATTGTGAGCTCGCGAAGGGAGCGTGACAATCTTTTTCTGCTGTCAACTTTGAAATGTCAAGACTAAACGGCCTGTTGCCCAAAGCACTTTTTTACAA
>DSAV01000018.1 GCA_011046295.1 Deltaproteobacteria bacterium
AATAAACTCTATGGGCGTAAAAAGCAAGGCGCATAATGAATCATTAAAAAACATTTGTAAAAAGTAAATTTTCCCTTGAAAATAACTATATATAGTGGTAGTGTGCTACGAAACCACAATATGTAGCGTATTATACTGAAGATAATAATTTCTTATTCATATGTAGCCGGAGGGGGGAATGAACACAAAAATCAAAAAAAGAAATGGCCGTTTAGTTAAATTCAACGCGGAAAAAATTACCAATGCCATCGCCAGGGCCGGCGCGGCCTCCGGCGAATTCGATAAAAAAGAAGCCAGAAAGCTCACTATTAAAGTTTTAAATCTTGCCGAACAATTATTTAACGGTAAAATCTTATCCGTCGAGGAAATTCAGGACATAGTGGAAGAAGTTTTGTTGCAGTCCGCTTACCGCCAGACAGCCAAGTCCTATATCATCTATCGTGACCAGCATGCCCGCCTGCGGGAGATTGCCAATAAAATGGAAGTCGATCTCGTTGACAATTATTTAAAAAAGACCGACTGGAAAATAAATGAGAACAGCAATATGGATTACTCGCTGCAAGGGCTCAATAATTATATTTCCTCGGAAGTAAGCAAAGTTTACTGGTTAAACGAGATTTATACGCCGGAAATTAAGAAAGCGCATAACGAAGGAGACTTTCATATTCACGATTTGAGCCTGCTTTCCGTTTATTGTGTGGGCTGGGATTTATACGATTTACTTTTGCAGGGTTTCCGGGGAGTTTCCGGAAAAGTGGAAAGCAAACCCGCCAAGCATCTGCGCAGCGCCCTGGGGCAGGTGGTCAATTTCTTTTACACGTTGCAGGGTGAAGCTGCCGGAGCTCAGGCATTTTCCAATTTTGATACTTTGCTGGCGCCGTTTATCCGCTACGATAATCTGAGTTTTACCGAAATAAAGCAGGCGCTGCAGGAGTTTATTTTTAATATCAATGTTCCGACCAGAGTCGGCTTCCAGACGCCTTTTACCAATGTGACGCTGGATGTGACGGTTCCTAAATATTACGCCGACCAGGCCGTGATTATCGGAGGCAAGCCGCAGAAGGAACCATACAAGGACTTTCAGGAAGAGATGAACCTATTCAACAAAGCTTTTCTGCAGGTTATGGCGGAAGGCGATGCTAAAGGCAGGGTTTTTACATTTCCCATTCCCACCTATAACGTCACGCGCGATTTTGACTGGGATGATCCGAATTTGAAAGACTTATGGGAAATGACGGCGAAATACGGCGTGCCTTATTTTTCCAATTTTATCAATTCCGACATGAATCCGGAAGATGCGCGCAGTATGTGCTGCCGCTTGCGTATCGATAACCGCGAATTGGAAATGAGAGGAGGCGGGCTTTTTGGCTCGAACCCGCTTACCGGTTCCATCGGCGTCATTACCATAAATATGCCGCGCGTCGGATATCTGGCCAAGTCCAAAAAAGATTTTATGCAGCGGCTGGAAAGCCTAATGGAGTTGGCCAAAGAAAGTCTGGAAACAAAAAGAAAAGTTCTGGAAAAGTTTACAGACAGCAATCTTTATCCTTATACAAAGTATTATTTGCGAAGCGTTAAGGAAAGATTTGATGAGTACTGGAAAAATCATTTTTCAACCATCGGGCTGGTGGGAATGAATGAGGCGTGCATGAACTTACTGGGCAGGAACATAGCGTCGAAAGAAGGACAGGAATTTACCAAAAGCGTTCTTGATTTCATGAGAAACAATCTGATTGTTTTCCAGGAAGAGACGGGAAATAACTATAACCTGGAATCAACGCCTGCGGAAGGAACTTCTTATCGCCTGGCCAGGATAGACAAGGAAAAATACCCCGCCATTATTTCGGCAAAGAACGGCAACGGAAGAGGCAAAAGAGGCGAACCTTTTTACACAAATTCCACCCAATTGCCGGTTAATTACACTGATGATATTTTTGAAGCGCTTGATTTGCAGGACGAAATACAAACCCGCTACACCGGGGGGACTGTTTTCCATACCTTTGCGGGCGAGCGGGTGGATAACCCGCAGGCGGTAAAAAAATTGGTTCATAAAATTTGTTCCAATTACCACCTGCCTTATCTGACATTCACGCCTACCTTCAGCGTATGTCCATCGCACGGTTATATTAAAGGAGAAACCCAAAAATGCCCGACTTGCAATGCTGATTGTGAAGTATACTCGCGGGTTGTTGGTTATTTACGCCCTGTCAAACAATGGAATAAGGGAAAACAGGCGGAATTTAACGCGCGGCAGGTTTTTAGGTTTCAGTAGAAAAATAAAAAGCAAAGCATTTACCTAAAGCCCTGTCTGTAAGAGGGGCTTTAATATTTAATCATAGAGCAAGTTAAATGAAGATAGGTGGTTTACAAAAAGTGTCGCTAATTGATTACCCCGGCGCTATTTGCGCTATTGTTTTTACGCAGGGGTGCAATTTCAAATGCGGTTATTGCCATAACCCGGAATTGGTGGAGCCGAAATTGTTTAGTTCTTGTTTGGATGAAAAAAAAATCTTGTCATTTTTAGCGCAGCGAGTGGGAAAACTTGACGCCGTAAGCATCACCGGCGGTGAGCCGACTATCCAAAAAGATTTAATCGGATTTGTAAAAAAAATCAAAAAGATGGGATTTGCCATCAAGCTTGATACCAACGGCTCTCAGCCGCAGGTGATAAAAGAGCTTTTGCAGGCGCGCCTGCTTGATTTTATCGCCATGGATGTTAAAGCGCCGCCAGGAAAATACGAAAGCGTTACCATGGCTCCTGTAAACACACTGGCAATACAAGAAAGTATCGGGCTTATTCTAAAATCAAAAATTCCTCATGAATTTCGCACTACTGTAGTGGAATCGCAGCTAAATGGCGATGACATCATAGAAATATCAAAAATGATTTCCGGCGCCCGCAGCTATGTCCTGCAAAAATTTATACCCACGAAAGCGTTGAATAAAAAGTATCTCAAAGAAAAATCATTATCCGATGATGAACTGGAAAAGATAAAAAAACAACTTGGAAAAAATATATCTTCTGTGACAGTCCGATAGCACATTATTTATAGTCGATGATGCTCTAAATAAGTCCAAATCAATAAAATGATTACCAGCATAATAGGGCAGATAAGACTGATGATGTTCGTTTAAGCTGCCCGTATAGTATTGTCGATTCAATGAAAATGGTCTTTATGAGGCGAAACTATTATAGACGGGAAGAATGGGAAATAAAAGTAAAAATGGGCTTAATATCAATTTTCAGGGCTTAAAAGTGGTAATAAATGTTATGAAGACGTGGGGTTAAATTAACAAAAATAGAAGGGGTTTTAAAAAGGGCAAAAAAATGTCCATCTTGTGGATCAAAACGCACCCGGAAGAAAGGTTCATATAAAGGACGCCAACGATACCGATGCGTAAACTGCTTTAAGCAATTTCAGCATCATTCACGCAGAAAACGAATGGAGAAAATCATTTGGAACGAAGACGTATATAAAAGACAGACACTCGATCAATTATCTGTTCGATATGGCAGAAGCAGGAACTGGATTCGAGAGCGTCTTTCGCATATACCACAGGGAGAACAAGATCACGTTCCACAACCTATTATAGCCATTGCTGATGTAACATTTTTCAAGAGAGATTTTGGCGTTTGCGTGATTAGAGCACCACATATGAAACAGAATCTATATTTTCAGGAAGTCCAAACAGAATCTGTTGATGCCTACAGACAGGGCAAAATTGATTTAGAAAAACGCGGCTACATCATCCAAGCCATCGTTTTAGATGGCAAACCTGGCGTGAGGCAGCTCTTCTTTGATATTCCCATCCAGATGTGTCACTTTCACCAAAAACAGATTATTACGCGTTATTTGACCAATAATCCCAAATTAGCAGCAGGAATTGAATTAAAGAGAATCATGACTACTCTTTGCCAGACAAATGAAAGAGATTTTACATCCGCTATCAATAACTGGCATCAGAAATGGTCTTCTTTTCTCAAAGAGAGAACAATAGATCCATTAACCGGCAGGTGGTTCTATACTCACAAGAGACTTCGCTCAGCATATCGAAGCCTGAAAATTAATCTGCCTTATCTATTTACTTACCAGAAATACATGGAACTCAATATACCGAATACCACAAACTCTCTGGATGGTTGTTTTGCTTATCTGAAAGAATTAACCAGGGTCCACCGGGGCATTAATAAAAGACTCAAAAGAAAAATCATCCAAGAAATATTGGCAAAAACAGACCCCGTTTTTAGGCATTAAGCCCCGATGCTTATCTGATGGCCGTAGCGATGGGGGCATCATGCGCTTTTTTGACCTCTTATCGGCCATCAGAACAACACGCTGATTTTGGGCCCGGGCGGTTTTCAATTCGGTGATTACTGGCGTTTGGGGTTAGTGCTGGAAATTATTGTTATTGCCGTAAGCGTTCCCGTGATTTTATGGGTATGGCCGCTTTGATGCCAATATTGAAAATAGCGGACAGTGAATCAAATGAGGGACAGGCTGTCGGCCACAGCCATGCCGGCGAGAGTAGGGCGTAAATGACCATTTTTCACTTCCACAAGTTTATTTATTATCAATGAATCAATCACCGGTTTTTTTTCTTCCAACAAATCAGTTCCATACTTTCTTTTGTAAAGTTCCAAATTAACCCCGTCTTTGGTGCGCAAACCCAGAAACAGGGTTTCCAGTTTCAATTGCTCTGCCGTCAGTGTTTCTTCGGTTTTCACAGGCATTTTGCCGCAAGATATCATTCCCAGATAATTCTTTACGGAAGCAGTATTCCACCAGCGCCTGTTTTCTAAAAAAGAATGAGCAGCGGGACCTAGGCCTAAATAGGATGTGTGGTTCCAGTATTTCGTGTTGTGCCTGGATTTTAAGGAAACAGCGCGCGCAAAATTGGATACTTCATAATGGATATAGCCCGCTTTTTTCAGTTCTTCGGCGGTTACAAAAAAAATTTTTCTTTGCCGACTTTCTGAGAACTCTTTTATTTTTTTCTCGCGATATTTTTTGTAAAGAGGGGTGTTAGCTTCCATGGTTAGCTGATAGCAGGAAAGATGTTCCGGGCCCAAAGCTCTTGCCTGCGCCAGTGTCTTCTTCCACAGATTTATGCTCTGGCCGTGGATGCCGTAAATAAGGTCGAAACCCACATTAATAAAGCCGGCCGCGCGCGCGTCTTGAAAAGCTTTGTGCGCTTCACTTGCGTCATGCCTGCGCCCCAGGAATGTTAATACCTTGTCATCAAATGACTGAATGCCTATGTTCAACCGGTTTATTCCCAGGGAAAGTATTGATTTGTAGTATTCGACTGAGACGTCTCCGGGATTAACTTCCAGCGTTATTTCCGACTTATGATCGACTTTATGGAATTTATTTACGGCAGCAATAATATTTGCCAATTGCCCGGAAGTAAGAAGGGAAGGAGTTCCGCCGCCGATATAGACAGTGTCAAAGGATTCAAAGCGGCCACGGTATAATTCAATTTCCTTCACCAGGGCGGATACAAATTGGGGAATAAGGTTTACGGAGGTAATTGAATAAAAATTGCAGTAGGCGCATTTACCGGCGCAAAAAGGGATGTGAATATAGAGGCCGGATTTTTTTCTTTCTGAAAAAATTTTACAGTTCTGTCGAAGCATTATGGTAGCTTCACCAGCGGGGGGCGGCAAGCCCTGTAAAAGATTAATTGAGTTAAAGACAGATGACTTAATCGCGTTATTGTTTGCAAAGAAAAAATAAAAATATTAAAACCTCCTTAGTATTTCGTTCAAAATATTGTCGCTTAGCGAAACCTCATTATAAATTTTAGTCGTTATTTCAGCGTTGAGGCGCATGAAATCAATTTCCATCGGTGTAATGATAACTCCAGCCATATCAATCGCGCCGGGAGAAACAAAGATTTTTTTATCTCCTTCAAAAAAATAATCGTCCGGACGGTGTTTTTGGCGTAGAAATATAATTAGCCGCCATGCTTTATCCTCGTAGGTGCAAAGCACATTCATCATCGGTTCTGTTTGTATTGCCAGGACTTTTTGCCAGAGATGTGTAAGATGCTTGAACCGGGCGGCCAAA
>DSAV01000004.1 GCA_011046295.1 Deltaproteobacteria bacterium
AGGTAACGACTGATCTCCTCCCGCTCATTAAGCCCCAATCGCCGATAACTTACACCTTCCATCTCTAACGCCTCCCTTCAATATCCACCATAGGATACCAAAGTGTTGCGCTAGATTCTTGAGTCTAAGTTAATTATAAGATGCAAGAAAATTTTAGAGACTTATCGGCTTCTCAGATTCTTGATATCATTAATCATATAGCGAAAGCCATTGAAACTACCACCAATTATAAATGAAAGTGAAGGAAAAGACATAAGGGGGCTCTATTATGGTTTCATGAAAAAAGAAACCGCCGTGAGCACTCATAAGCTCATCGTAAGACAACCAATCAATAAACCATTGGCTTTCCATCCTTTCATGTTGACACCATCTGCCCGGCCATGCTAGTTAGCCGCTGAAACAACAAGAATTAAAATTAATTTCTTAATTTTTGATTCAATCTACCAAGGAGGAAATGTGACTTTTCAGGAATTAATTTTCGCCCTGGAAAAATACTGGCATAAACAGGGCTGTGTTGTTGTTCAGCCTTATGATATGGAAGTAGGCGCGGGAACTTTTCACCCGGCAACCTGCCTGCGGGCTTTGGGACCGGAACCCTGGAAAGTGGCTTATGTTCAGCCATCGCGCCGCCCCACCGACGGCCGTTACGGAGAAAATCCAAACCGACTGCAACATTACTATCAGTACCAGGTAATCATGAAACCTTCACCCCTCAACATTCAGGAGCTTTACCTCGATTCTCTCAAAAGTTTCGGCATTGACCCGCTGGAGCACGATATCCGCTTTGTTGAAGATGACTGGGAATCGCCCACTCTCGGAGCCTGGGGACTGGGCTGGGAAGTATGGCTCGACGGCATGGAAATAACACAATTCACGTATTTTCAGCAGGTCGGGGGCATCGACCTTAATCCTGTCTGCGCGGAACTGACCTACGGCATCGAACGAATCGCCATGTACATCCAGGGCATTAATAATGTGTATGACCTGCAATGGACGGACAACATAAAATATGGAGATGTCCACCACAAAGGCGAGGTTGAATTTTCCACCTACAATTTTGAAATTGCCGATGTCCCCATGCTGCGTAATCTTTTTGACATATATGAAAAAGAAGCGCTGCAAATCGCCGAAAAAGGCCTGGCGCTGCCCGCCTACGATTATTGCCTGAAATGTTCTCATGTCTTCAATCTGCTTAATGCCCGCGGAGCTATCAGTGTGGCCGAACGCACAAGCTATATCGGCCGTGTTCGCAATCTGGCGCGCGTCAGCGCGGAACTTTACATAAAACAGCGCGAGGAATTGGGTTATCCCCTGATGAATAATTAGACTTCATTTCCCGGAGAAATTATGAATAACGAACTTCTTTTGGAAATCGGCACAGAGGAAATCCCCGCCGGTTTTTTAAACAAAGCCCTGAAAGACATGGAAAGCATCATCGGCAAATTACTGTCCGAAAACAGAATCGCTTACAAAGACATCAAGTGTCTGGCAACTCCGCGGCGGCTTGTTCTTTACATAGCCGACGTGGCAAGGAAACAGAATGACCAGACCATCGAAAAAACAGGGCCTGCCAGGAAAGCGGCTTTTGATGAAAAAGGCAAACCGACAAACGCGGCACTCGGCTTTGCCAAAGGCCAGGGACTGGATGTTTCTGCTTTGGAAATTATCATTACCGAAAAAGGAGAATATATCGGGGCAAGAAAAACCGTTTACGGACGGCCTACTGCCGAATTGCTGCCTGCTATTCTTAATAACTTTATCCTGTCCATTCCCTTTAAAAAATCAATGCGCTGGTCGTCTTTTGACTTGCGCTTCGCCCGCCCGCTCCACTGGCTGCTTGCCATCTACGGAGGTGATGTTATTCCCTTGCAAATTGAAAACATAACCAGCGGCAACTTGTCCTGCGGGCATCGCTTCATGAGTCCCGAATCTTTCCCCGTTGCTTCTTTTGAAGATTATCTCGTCAAAACGCGCGGCAATTATGTAATAGCCTCTCCCGGGGAAAGAAGAAACATGATTTTAACAGAGGCGCAAAAAGCAGCTGCGGAAATCGGTGGGAAATTATTTTTTACGGAAGATCTTATGGATACTGTGACCTTCATTGTGGAATACCCGGTCATTGTTCGCGGAAGTTTTGACAAAGATTATTTGAAAATTCCGAAAGAAGTACTCACGACGACCATGATGTCTCACCAGAAATACTTTCCAATTACAGATACTGAGGGCAATCTTCTGCCTTATTTCGTCACGGTAAGCAACACTGAACCGCGTGACAGGAATATAGTTGCACGCGGAAACGAAAGAGTTTTGCACGCGAGACTTGCCGACGCCAGCTTTTTCTTTGAAGAAGACAAAAAAGTACCTTTGGAAAATCGCGTCGAAGCCCTGAAAAAAGTTATTTTCCATACGCTTTTGGGAACTTCTTACGATAAAGTACAGCGCTTCCGCAAGCTGGCGGCATATATCACCGAAAAAATTAACCCGGAACTTAAAAAGGATGTTGACCGCGCGGCATTTCTGGCCAAGGCCGACCTGGAATCTCAGATGGTAGGGGAGTTCCCCGAACTCCAGGGCATCATGGGCAGTCAATACGCCCTTCTCGCCGGCGAAAAAGCAAATGTCGCCAAGGCGGTCTATGAACATTATCTTCCCATAACAGCTGGAGGGAACCTGCCCCAAACACATGAAGGCGCTATTGTCGGCATTGCCGATAAAATGGACACGATCGTGGGCTTTTTCGGCGTCGGACTGCAGCCCACCGGAGCGGCAGACCCTTACGCTCTGCGCCGCCAGGCTCTGGGCATCATCAATATTATATTGTACAGACAATACAACACATTGCTCATCGGCAAACTCATCGATGAAAGCTTATCTCTGTTTGAAAACAAGCTGAATAAATCCGCAGGCGAAATAAAAAAGGACGTAATGGAATTTTTCCGGGGGCGCCTGGAAAATCAGATGATCGCCCAAGGTTACCCCTACGATACGGTAGAGGCAGTCCTTTCCACGGGGTTCAGTAATATCGTCATTACCGCGAAAAAAATAAAAGCGCTGCAGGCTTTCCGCCAAAATCCCGAATTCGGGCCTGTCTCCACCGCCTTCAAGCGCGTGGAGAATATTTTGAAGGATTTTTGCAATCCACAGCTGAACGTTAAATACTTCAGCACGGACGCGGAAAAAAAACTCTTTTCTGCTTTCGAAAAAACCAAAACAGAAGTCGAAAAAGCCATCAGCGCCGCTGATTTCGGCAAGGCCCTCGCCCTGCTGGCCGAACTGCGTCCGCCCGTTGATTATTTTTTCGACAACGTAATGGTAATGGATAAGGATAAAAGAACACAAAAAAATCGTCTTTCGCTTCTCGCGGAAATATCGGCACTGTTCCATAAACTCACCGATTTTTCAAAGATTGTCATTTCCGGGTAATCACGCGTTGAGCAGATCATTTCTTTTCGCCCAATACGCTAATCGGGCACATTGACATAAACACAACATCTTGGTACGATTCAGCAACATTTAGGTTTATTTCATAATTTACCGGAAAGAATTTATCAATGAACGGTCCGTCAAAAGCACTTTTTTCAGCATCTCCGGTTTTAGAGGAAAAATTGCGCATCCGCAAGGAACTGCTGGACATAACTAACCGCATAAACGCGGCCCAAAATATCAAACAAATTCTCGTCGACTTGAGAGATAGCCTTCTTAACCTTTTCCAGGCCAGTTCCATAACAATTTATGTTGTTGACGACTTTCACAAGGAAATCTTCTCTTTATTTTTAGCAGGAACCCAACTGAGAGAAATCCGTGTTCCCATCGACAGCAAAAGCATTGCCGGCTTTGTCGCCAAAACGGGCAAATTGGTTAATCTCAATGATGCCTACGATCAGGAAGAGGTAAAAGCTATCGATCCCGAATTGAATTTTGATCAGAACTGGGACAAGAAATCAGGATTCAGAACCAGACAGGTACTGGCCGCGCCGATTTATTACGATGGCCAGCTCATGGGTGTTATCCAAATTTTGAACAAAATCGGAGAAGAAAGTTTCTCCGAAGAAGAAGCGGGTTTGCTCTTGGACATTGCCGCAGTGCTGGGAATCGCCATTTACAATCAGCAGCGTTTTGAACGTCGCCGCAAAACAAGATTCGATTATCTCGTAACAAGGGATTTAATCAATGAAGAAGAACTGGAAAAAGCATGGAGTGAAGCACGTCAACACAAAGAGCCCATAGAAAACCATCTCATGAACAGATATAAAATATCCAGAGAAGATATCGGCCGCGCTCTGGAAGAATTTTATCACTGCCGCTTCATACATTACAGCGACAAAGCCGTGATTCCCGGAGATTTAATAAAAAACTTAAAAAGAGATTTCTTGCGGCGCGAGCTATGGGTGCCTCTGGGAAAAGTAGATGGAAAGATACATGTTGTGGTCGACGACCCGAACAACATTTTAAAAAGAGATACAATTGAAAACCTTCTGAAGACAAAACAGGTTATATATGACATCGCCTTGCCCGAAGACATCATTAAATTCATCAATCTTTTCTACCTTTCCACAGATGCCGAACACTCCTTAACGGATATACTCGAAAGGATGGACGAAGAAGATTCAACGCTTGAAGAGGAAGAAGGCTTCGAATTTATAACAGAATCAGACAGCGTTATCATGCAGCTTGTCAATAAAATCATAAACGACGCATGCAGCCGCGGTGCTTCGGACATACATATTGAACCCAATACGGGAAGAAAAAATGTGGAAATACGTTTCCGTATCGACGGTGATTGTTCACTATACCAAACGGTTCCTTTCAGCTACCGCGCAGCTATTATTTCTCGTATTAAAATAATGTCCAACCTGGACATTACCGTAAAAAGATTGCCTCAGGACGGCAAAATAAAATTCAGGCGGCCAATGGGAGAAGAAATCGAATTACGCGTGGCTTCCATTCCCACGCAAGGGGGCGTGGAAGACGTGGTTATGCGCATTTTAGCCAAGGGCGAAACCATGCCTATCGAGAACATGGCTCTTTCTGAACGGAACTATAAGGAACTCATTAATATCATTTTCAAACCGTATGGAATGATATTATGCGTGGGACCCACGGGTTCCGGCAAAACCACTACGCTGCACGCGGCTTTAAGCCACATTAACAGACCGGACAGGAAAATTTGGACGGCGGAAGACCCGGTCGAAATCACCCAATATGGTTTACGCCAGGTTCAGGTACAACCCAAAATAGGTTTCGATTTCGCCGCGGCGATGCGTTCCTTTTTAAGGGCTGATCCGGATATAATCATGGTGGGAGAAATGCGTGATTTTGAAACGGCAAAAATCGGCGTGGAAGCTTCTCTCACGGGGCACCTTGTCCTAAGTACTTTACACACAAACAGCGCGCCGGAAACCATCGTTCGCCTGTTGGATATGGGAATCGACCCGCTGAATTTCTCCGACGCGCTTTTGGGTATATTGGCGCAAAGGCTTGTGCGGACATTATGCAAGGACTGTAAAGAGCAATATCACCCCTCAAAGAACGAATACGAAGAGATTGCCGCCAGCTATGGCCGGGACGCCTTCGATAAATTAAAAATCAACTATGACCGCAATTTTTTCCTTTACCAGCCCAAAGGCTGCGAAAAATGCGACGGAACCGGTTATAAAGGCAGAATGGGTATTCACGAACTCTTAATTGCATCAGACAATATTAAACAAATGATACAGAAACACGAATCAGTGGACGCGCTACGCAATAAAGCCATGGAAGAAGGCATGACTACTCTTTTGCAAGACGGCATTTTAAAAACAGTTCAGGGCCATACAGATTTTAAGCAGGTGCGGCGTGTCTGCATCAAATAATGATTTATCTCTTTTTTGTGCGGCGATTATTTAATTCACCTGTTGACGCCAGCTCCTCATTAAATGCCTGCCAGCTAATTTCCACATTTCATTCAATTCTTTTCATGTTTCATTAAATGATTATTAGCAGGAAGGGGGTTATTGTGTCTTTTTCTGACCAACGGTATACTTTAATATTCAATAATATCAGTAT
>DSAV01000205.1 GCA_011046295.1 Deltaproteobacteria bacterium
GGATTGATAACCGTGTCCAGACCGATAACGGAAACGATATGCATGTAACTTAGTTTGCTGACGCGGGTGATGGTGCGCTTTGTTCCCAGCTCCTTGGCCAGAAGGGAGATGAGAACGTTGCTTTCCTCATCGCCGGTCAGGGCGATAAGCAAATCCATATCCCCCGCGTTTTCCTCTCTGAGCAGATCGCGGTCGGCGGCGTCGCCTTTGATAACCGTGACATGCTTCAAAAGCGTGGCAGCAGTTTTACATTTTTCCGCGTCTTGATCAATGATGCGGACATTCAGACGCCGGTTATCCAGTGCTTTGGCCACGGCCATGCCTGTACTTCCTGCTCCGACAATGATAATGTTTTTTACCGGCTTAGCCGGCAAGCCCAGCAGTTTGAGTGTCGCGTTAATATCGTTCTTTTTTACAACCATATAGATAATGTCCAGCGGTTCAATAGTATCAGCACCGCTGGGGATGAGAATCTTATGGCCGCGGACAATCGCGACGACTAATAAATTTTCTTTGGAAATAGCCGGGCCGCCGAGCCTTTTACCAGCGAGCGGCGAATCGTGGTTGATTAAAAAACCGATCAGTTTCATTTCGCCGTCAAGGTAATCAATAACCTCGGAAGCGCCAGGAATCTCCATGATACTGAGAATTGTTTTGACCATCATCTCCTGGGTGTTGATGATTAAATCCACGCCCAGCATATCTTTGCTGAACAAGGATTTCTCCTGTACGTATTCCTGGTTTCGCACGCGGGCAATTTTAATCATGTGGCGGTTAAGATTGCGTGCCAGAAGGCAGGCGATGAGATTTACTTCGTCGCTGTCAGTCGCGGCGCACAGAAGTTCCGCTTCCTCCACTCCAGCCCGTCTCAACATTTTGGGGCTTGTTCCTGAACCGAGCAGCGCCTGGATATCCAGATCCTCGCTGATACGCCGGATTTTCGCCGGGTCTTTATCGATTAAAACGACATCCTTCTTTTCGTCGGAAAGTTTTTTGGCGATATGGTAGCCCACTTCCCCGGCGCCGATAATGATTGTCCGCATATGATATCCTCCGTCACGACGGTCTTATATAATATAAATAAATGCAAAGACAAGGGAAAAAATAGAAAATAACAGGCAACTTATGCAGAATGTATAAGAAATAATTATAGATTTTACGTTGTGCTATCTGTGCGTGTGGAAGCATGTTTCAAAAAGGCTGTTTCTAAATTTTATGAGGCGTTTTCTTTCCTGAAAGAAATAAATCAAAGATGACGTGCTGGATAAAATATTTTCCAATTTCTGTATCGGAAAGAAATACTGCTGTGCAGCAAATTCAGGCTTTGCCTTTATTGCGCTGTTTTTCCAGTTCGTGTAAATGATTCACTTTATAGTTAAAATATAGCGGAGTGAATAAAAATGTCCATAGGCCGTGAAACCATTCATTGGAAAGCTCATTAGCCTGAAGAATTTTATTCATTCTGTTTCTGGCTTTAAAACCCCATACGATATACAGTATGCCGCTGATAAAGTCGGTTATTTTGCTGATACTTACGATAGGATGCGAATCTTCGGCAAACAAATAGCCGATAAACAAAAACAAAGAGAGATAAGAAAAAATAAGGATGGAATTGACGAGACCATCTGAGATTTTATCGGTTCCATTATAATAGTCATTGATGATTTTTGTTTGCCGATAAATGTAGTGTGCGGCGTAAACAAAGTATGTAATTATACTAAGGCCGAGCAGTCGCCAGGTACTTTGATTTTTTAGCCGTTCTATTATTTGCCGTTCCATCATTATAATCCTTCCTATTTTATCCGATTTCTATAAAATATTGCCTTCTTTGATTACGGAAGAAAAGGTCCATAGATTATTATCGCCTTTATCCTTCCTGTAAGCGAAGATTATTTTATTCCGCTGTCATGCGCAGTTATATGCTCAATCAGTTGAGTTATTTCTGTGTCCTTTTTCTCCCAAAGGGAATTGAGCCAGATGTTGAAGCGTTTTTTGTATTCGGGGTCATCGGGGTTCTGCCCGCGGAGATTCTCATCTATCGGCAGCACTTTTACGCGTATAATTATCCGTGATTTCGCGCTGCTGATAAATCCCCACGCATTTTCGGTTCCGTCCGGATAAACGATGGTCACGTCGATGATGTTGCGCATGTTTTCCCCCATGGCGGAAAGGACATACGAGATGCCGCCGGAGCGCGGTTTCAGCAGGTGTTTATAAGGAGAATTCTGCGTAGCGTGCTTAGCAGGAGTGAAACGGGTTCCTTCGACAAAGTTCATAAACGACGCGGGCTTGTCTTTAAATTTCGCGCAAGCTTTTCGCGTGGCGGCAATGTCCTTTCCTTTAAGATGCGGTTTCTTTCTTAGAACTTCAGCAAAGTAGCGCTGCATGAAAGGGTAATCAAGCGCCCACCAGGCAAGCCCCAGTATGGGTATCCAGATCAGCTCTTTTTTCAGAAAATACTTTAGAAAGGGAATACGCCCGTGAAATATTTTCTGCAGAACAATAATATCAACCAAACTCTGGTGGTTTGCTATTACGAGGTACCACTCATCTGGTTTAAGTTTTTCCAGTCCCTCAATATCATATTCAACAGTTTTAATGAGATCGATAAACGCGTTGATGCAATATATCCAGGCATAAGACAGAGAGTTTAGTATTGTGTCAAACAATCCCCGCGCCGCGCGAAACGGCAGTATAAGCTTGAAGAGGGCGGTTATATATACCGGTACAGCCCAGAAAAGAGTATTAAGAACAAGAAATGCGGCTCCGGTTACGCCGCGCAGAAATCCCGTAAATGTCCGTATCACCTTTCTTTCCTCCTTTTTTAATTTGGGCAGAAAGATTTACATGCTATCTTCCAGACCGTTGATAAACGCCAACACGTTTACTCCCAAAATGCTGTGATTATAGCCGCCTTCGAGAATGCCGAAGCAGCCGCCGTTGTTACGCTGTGCTGCTTGCGCGACCAGTTGCCCCATTAGCGTGTAATCTTCCGTTTTCAGCAGTCTGCCCCAATCCACCTCATGATTGTCGAAGCCGGCGGAAACGCCAATCATGTCGGCGTCAGTACGAGCCAGCGCTTCTTCGACGCTTTTCAGATATTCATTGCGGTTCTGTGAAGCGGGATTGAAAATTGTTGCGTATCCCTTGTTGCCCAGAATATTGACGTTGCCGTCGCCGAAGTGCAGGTCAAAATCCAGCACAAAGGCTTTGTTTATTTTTCCTTCTTGTTTTAATTTTTCCAGGGCGATGCCCATATTGTTGAGATAACAAAAACCCCAGGATCTGTCCGCCGAGGCGTGATGACCGGGGGGACGAATTAAGGCAAAGCACGGTTCGCTAAGACCGAGTTTCGCCGCTTTTATGGCGCCGCCGGCGGCCAGCGCGGCGATTTCATATACTCCCTCTCTTTCTACCAGTTTTACGTAATCTGGGTGGTGCACTCTGAAAATGTCTTCCCTTGTCGCCGCTGCAGGCTGAACAAAAGTAACCTTGCCGCGCAGAGTTACCTCAACTGCTTTGATTCTGCCGGCGGCCGATGCGGGGTCGAAAGAATAAACCTGATTATAGTCTTCATGATAAACAACTTTCATGTATTTCCTCCTTATCATGTCATTGCGAATCCCGACTTGTCGGGATTCGCAATCTTAATATATGCATAAACTCATGAGATTGCTTCGCTCATTATATTCGCTCGCAAAGACACATGCACTGCACATAAAGGTCAATACTCTAGGTCAAAAATCCTATATAGCGTAATGCCGCCAGAGTATTTTTAGCTACCGCAAGTTTTGATAATTCTTCCGGGGTGAACCATCCGGCCTCCAGCGCGTCATCCGCGCCACGCGGTTCACCAGAAATATATTTTGCCCAAAAGTCGATTACCACAAAATGATATTTTATTTTACCTTGCTCATCGTATTCGATAAAATCAAATGTATAAACACCCTCCCCTGCTTTGATTGTTATACCCGTTTCTTCCCTTGTTTCACGCTCGGCGCACTGGCGCATTGATTCTCCCAGTTTAAGCGTTCCTCCGGGGATCGCCCAAAGCCCCAGACTTGGCTCCACGCCTCGTTTGACCAACAATATTTTTTCGTCTTTTTGCACAATCGCCCCGACGCCGATGATCGGTTTCGCGGGATATGAATTGCTGTTATAATCTTTCATTGATCATCCAAAATGAAATTAAAACGGCTGGTGAGCCACGGTTCATCTCCGCCGTCAAAAACTCTTTCGATAAAAGTGACACGCCGGTTTTTCCCGACGAGCAAAACAGTAGAAGAGCGCGTGCCGTAATTGGGACTTTTGATAAAAACGGGCGAAAGAACTCTTTCCCATTCTTTGTCTACTCCGGTTGAGGGCAGTTTCTCCGGCGGCGGAAAACGCCGGTCGGACAAAAGCGCGAACAGAGACTCTTCCAGCGCGGCACCTTTATTTTTCAGCGCCTCTTTCATCATTTTCTTGCCCCGGACGACCTTGGGCCAGGGCGTATCGAGCAGATGATTGCTCAGCCCGTGAATGCCCGCCGTTATTTTTTGTTTTTCCTCTTTGCGGTTGGAATAGTAAAAAAAAGTATCCGCATTGCCCAATATTAAATTGTAGCCGTTATATTTTGCGCCCTTAGGGCGTATTTTTTCCACGAATTTTTCTGTGTTATTCTTTCCGCAAAGAAAATCTTTCACCAGCTTGCCGCGCGATGGCGCGTTAAACATGAATGAAGCCGGATCACGGTAATTTGTGATGGCGGCAAATTTTCCCTCCCGCGTGACGCCCAGCCATGTGCCCTTGTCTTTTAAATCGCGCCCGGCCAGAACTTTGGGATAATCCTTCCAGAAATCGGCGGGTGCGGTTGGCCGCTCATAAAATTCATCGCGGTTGGCCGCTAAAACAAGCTTATATGAAGGATGGGCATTGTAGGCAAAGACTATCAGGCACATAAAAATGACCTCGTTGTTCGTATCTCGTGAAACGTATCGCGCATCTTGGAGTTCGTTTTGTAAGGGAGGAACTGTTTGAATACGTTCTCTACAACTCGTACTTGTCACTCCTAACTTGCATCTACTCTTCACGCTTCACGAAAAACGATTCACGTCTTTAACCTTTCTAAAATTTTGGACATCGTCTCTCCCGCGGGCGCGTCGATGCGAACATCGGCAATGTCATCCTGCTGAGTTTCTCCCATATTGATGATAGCGATTTTCGCGCCAGCGCGTTTGGCGTAAAGCGGAAGATAGGCCGCAGGGTAAACAAACAAAGTGGAGCCGATAACCATTAGAAAATCGCAATTGTTCGCTTCCTGTGTGGCGCGCGCCAGAACATCCTGCGGCAGCATTTCCCCGAAGAAAACAACATCCGGTTTGAGAATGCCCCTGCATGATTCGCAGGAAAGAATATAATCAGGCGAAGGGGTTTCTTTTGTCGCTATGTCGATGGGATAGCGCTTATGACATTGAATGCAGATAATTCTTTGCATGTTGCCGTGCAATTCATAAACAAGGTGCGGGCTGTTGCCAGCTTTCTGATGCAGATTATCCACATTTTGCGTGACCACGGAACTTAACTTTCCCATTTTCTCCAGCTCGGCCACGGCATAGTGCGCGCGGTTGGGCTGAACATCGGACATAAGGCCGCCTTCGCGCAAATTCCTCCATACCTTCCGGCGTGTTTCTTCCGAGCCTAAAAATTTGTCGATGGTGTAATCGTTGGGATCGACTTTTGTCCAAAGTCCCTGCGGGCCGCGGAAATCAGGTATCCCGGATTCCGTGCTGATGCCCGCTCCGGTAAAAACAACGATTCTCTTTGACGCGACAATCATCTCCGCGATTTTATTGATCTGTTCTTCCATATTTCTTGTTATCCTTCCGGTAATTGATGTCTTGTGTTTTGTCTAAAATACATCAACTTGACGTAAAAGCAAAACGAAAAAGAAAGAACGAATTGCCTCAAATAAAATGTTACCGAAGGGGTTGATAAAAGAGGTTCGTTGCCTCAAAAACCGATGTTACCGAGAAGAGAATCGGAAACGGAGGTTTTTATA
>DSAV01000284.1 GCA_011046295.1 Deltaproteobacteria bacterium
CGAAAAAAGCGCAGATACTGGCGCTGAAAGATTTGTTTAACCTTTCAAGGAAAATGTGATGTGAAGAAAATCTTTGCTTCGGCTACCTTCCGATTTTTACGCCTCGTTCTTCAGCCTTTTCTTAAAGGCGGTGATAATTGTCTCTGTTGCCGCATCCAGCGTCATTAAGCCGGTGTTGATGATGATGTCATAAAGCTTCGGGTCATTAACATCGGCGTTAAAAAATTTGCGTACGAAAGCTTTCCGGTCAGCCTCCTTTCTGATCACATATTGTTCCGCCTCGCTTCTTGTGTAACCCCTGTCTTCGATGAAATAATTTATCCGGAATTCCAGCGGGGCAATGATTCTGACCTTAAATGCTTTTTGGGGCGGCAGAATATGATTCGCCCCCCTGCCCACGATAACGACATTGCCGAAAACGGCAATTGTTCCGATTACTCGGGTAAGATGCTGCAGGTATTCACCGGGCCAGGGACGGAATTCACCAAACAAAGAAGAAAGCAGCGTTTCTCTGAATTTCACTTCTTTTTCATCCAGCGATTCGATGACCTTCCTGCTCATTCTCGCGCTGTCGGCCACGTGCTGAATAATTTGTCCGCCGATTAAATCCATATCCAGGCCATTGGCAACTCTGCGGGCGATTTCGCTGCCGCCGCTGCCCGGGTCGCGGGAAACAGTGATCACCGGGCCGCCTTTGAATTGTTCTATATCTATTCCCTGTCGCAAGGCTTTGTCCAGAAGCCTGCGCCACTTATCCAGCTGCTGCTCGACCATTTTATCCATGACGGACTTTTCATCTTCCAGCGCCTCCGGGGAAATGGATTTGATGGTCAAATCCCTCGTGTAATCCGGGCAATGGCTGCCCAGGAAGGCTTCAGACGATAACTTAAATCTCTTTTGACAGTCTCTGCGCCACGCGCATATGCCGCAAATTTGTCTTTCTACCGCCATGGTTATCACTCACTTTCTGGCTTCTTTTGTGATGGTTTACTTTCGCTTAAGGCTTCGAAGCCGGCGACGATATCCAGTAATTCTTCCGTTATCGTCATTTGCCTTGTCCGGTGGAACTGTCCGTGCAAATCCTGCAGTTGCTCTTCAATATTTTTTTCCGCGTTTTGCATGGAAGCAAGACGGCTGGCGTTTTCACTGGCCAGCGATTCCGCAAACGCCCTGTAAAGAGAAACAAACAGATATTCTCTGATTAGCGAAGAGAATATCATGTCGCCATCAATCCGGAAAATAGGAAGCGATTTGGAAACCCATTTTTTTGTGGCAATTTCGACAAGCCAATCCCGGTTAACAGGAAGAAGCTGGACCATGTGCGGGCTGTAGGAAGCCCCGCCTGAATATTTATTATAAAAAAGGAAGAAATGATCGATCTGGTCGCGGAAGTGCCATTCATCTATAATCATGATAACTTCCTGCACCAGAGGCGTGATGCCCGTTGTTGAACTGGGTGTGACCAACACCTCATATAGGGTTTGGCCAGTGTCTTCCAGATAATCCGCCACGCGCGCGCCTACGGATAAAAACATCCGGTTATCCTTCCTGATGCCGTTACTTTTCAGGTGGTCCAGAGTAAACGACGATATCTGTTCGTTGAGCTGTCCGCACAATCCCTGATCTGAGCCGAAAACGATTGCGCCGACGCGCTTCATGGCGGGAGGCTTGGCTTTTAGAGTAGCTTCCATCCGTTCTTTGAGGACAATTTGCAGGCCCATCTCTACGGTATTGTTATAATCGGTAAGTGACTCGACGGCCTTTTGGTACTGGCGGATGCTCACAGCGGCCAGCGCCTTCATTGTTTTGACGACGGAAAGCAGATCTCCCGCGCTTTTAATTCTTCTTTTCAGTGATTCAGTTGTCTGCATGGTCTTCCTCAACAGCCTCAAATGGCGCGACAACTGTTCTTATTCTGCCCAGTATGTTTTCACGGTCCGCGGTTTCCAGATTTTCCCCTGTGTCTATACGGGTGCAAACGTCCGGGCTTTGTTCGACTACCGCCCGCAGTATGCATCCTTCGGCTTCGCGTACTTTTTCCGTGGGTACAGAATCCATACAGCCGCCGGTCGCGGAAAGAAGCGAAATTATTTGTTCAGAAGCGCGCAGAGGATGATATTGTTCCTGTTTGAGGATTTCGCGCACGCGCCAACCGCGTTCCAGCGTCCTGCGCGTGGCATCATCAAGTCTTGTGCCGAAACGGGAGAATGATTCCAATTCTTCAAACTGGGAATATGCCAGGCGCATATCGCCCGCGACGGAACGATACGCGGCTAACTGCGTTTTTCCTCCGACGCGGGAGACGGATTTGCCGACGTCAACCGCGGGCAGAATGCCTTTGTTGAAGAGAACCGGGGAAAGGTAAATCTGCCCATCGGTAATGGATATGAGATTGGTGGGAATGTAAGAGGATAAATCCTGCGCTTCTGTTTCGGTAATCGGCAACGATGTCAACGAACCTCCGCCCAATTCCGGGCGCAAGTGGGTGGAGCGCTCCAGCAGGCGTGAATGAATGTAAAAAATGTCTCCGGGAAAAGCTTCACGTCCGGGCGGACGCCGCAACAATAAAGATACTTCGCGGTAAGCACGGGCGTGCGAGGTCAGGTCGTCGTAAACAACAAGCACGTCCATGCCTTTTTCCATGAAATATTCTCCCATGGTTGTTGCCGCGTAGGGAGCGACAAACTGGAGCCCGGGTGTGTCTTCTCCCGTGGCTACGACAACAATACAATTATTCATGACGCCCTTTTCCCGCAGATCGGCAATGACCTTGGCCACGTCGGCGCTTTTCTTGCCGACGGCGCAATAGATTGAAATGATGCCGGTTTCCTTTTGATTGATTATTGTATCGACGGCAATTGCTGTTTTCCCCGTTTGCCTGTCGCCCAAAATTAATTCTCTTTGTCCGCGTCCGATGGGGATTAGCGCGTCAATGACTTTTATTCCTGTCTGTAGCGGAACGGTTACCGGAGCCCTGTCCATAACCGCCGGCGCCGGTCTTTCCACGGGAAGACGCTGCACGGTGTTTATATCACCCAGGCCGTCGAGCGGACGTCCCAGGGGATCGACAACGCGTCCCAGCAAACCCTCTCCCACCGGCACGTCCAGAACGCGTTTGGTGCGGTGAACTTCTTCACCCACCTGAAGATTCTCACTGGGATCCAAAAGAATCACGCCTATTTCATCGGGATCTATATTAAAGACAAGCCCCATATAGTTTCCGGGAAAGCGCACCATCTCTTCAGCGCGGATGTTGGGCAATCCGCTGACCCGGGCAATATCTTTACCGACAAACTGTATGGTGCCTATTTCATATTGCCGCAATTCAGGCTTGTGTTTTTCCAAAACGTCATCCATAGCCGAAAAAGTATCATCAAGAAATGATTTCAGTTCTTGAGATTCGTTTGTGCGGGTTTGCTCGCTCATTTAATTCCTCCCCATATGTCGATATTTGCCTATGCTATGTGCGCCTCTTTCTGTATCGTTTCGGTAAGGTTTTCCACCAGATTTTCCAGATACTCATTGAGGCTCCAGGCGATTTTATGGCCGTTTACCCTCAGCTCAATACCGGAAACGACATCAGGTTGCGTCATGTAGCGTATGGTGAAGCCGTTGGTAATCTGTTTTTTCAGCGCTTGTTCTATTTTTGCCTGCGTGTCTTTGTCGATATCAAAGGCGCTTTGCACGACAACCTTGTTCCCTCCGCCGCTAATCGCCTTGCGAATCTCCCCGGTTTTTTCTTTGTCCAGTGAGCGCACGCGCCGTATGAACTCGTTGACAATCTGCGCTTCCAAATCCGCGTCGGCAAGATCTCTCATCGCCTTGCGCGCCGTGGCGTAGATTTCTCTGGCTGCCCTTACTCGCAAATCCTGGAAAAAAGCTTCTTTTTCACGCGCCAGCATTGTCTGCCACCGTATCTTAATGGAATCAACTTCTTCGCGCACCTTTTCCATGAGTTCCTTTTTCCTGGCCTCCGCCGCGCTGTTCGCCTCGTTTAGCAACTGCTCGGATTTTTCGGCTAGAAATTTATTTTTCTTTTCGTAGAGATCAGCTGCCTGTGCGGCTTTTGCTTTAATCTCCTGTGCCTCGCTGAAGCTGGCGGCGATTCTTGCTTCCCGCTCATCAATAGCCTTGATTATCCGCCAGAAAAGGAAGCGCTTCAAAAGATAGACGAGCAAAAGAAAATTGAAGATTTGGCAAAATAAAACAAACCAGTCGATATGCATGGATTAACCCCCTGCTGCTACAAAGTGACCCCAGAAAGGATTGGCAAAAATCACGATCATGGAAATGACGAAACAGTAAATCGCGATAGATTCAATCATGGCCAGCCCCACAAACAATGTCCTAGTCAGAGAGTTGCGCTCATCAGGCTGCTGGGCGATGGCCGTCAGCGCCTGTTGTATCGCCTGTCCCATGCCCTGAGAAGGCCCGATTGAGCCAATAGCCATAGTTAATCCGGCAATAGCAATGGATGCCACCGCAACGAGAGTAATGCTTTCCATAGAGAAACCTCCTTCTTAAAATATATTTATTAGGCTGGAGAGCCTTCGCTAATTTCTGCTTTGTGAACTTCTTCATGTTTATGTACTTCCTCATGGGAAGCTGTTGCCGCGGCAATATACACCATGGAAAGAATGGCAAATATGTACGCCTGTATTGTGCCGATTAATAAACCAAGGGCCTGCATGACCAGAGGAAACAGCAGCGGCGTCACGACAAGAAGAATCCCCACAACCTTTTCATGGCTCATGATGTTGCCGAAAAGACGTACGGTCAGGGCGACAGTCCGGGATAGCTCGCCCATCACATGAAAAGGAAAAAATACAAAATTGGGCTGAAAATATTCTTTCAAGTAATGTAAAAGGCCGTTTTGCGATATGCCGTACATGGGAACGGCGACAAAAACGCAAAGAGCCAGCGCCGCCGTGGTAGTAATGGAAGAGGTAGGCGCGACAAATCCGGGCACGACAACCAGAACATTGGAAAAGAAGATAAAAAGAAATAAAGTGCCGATGAGAGGGACGTAATTGTCCGCTCCCTTTTTTGTCATTTGTCTGATTTCCCCGCGGATAACGGAAACAATCGCTTCCAAAACATGTTGCCATCTCGGCACATGGATATCGCTGGATATATTACGCGTAATCAGCCAGGAACCGAGCACCAGAATGGCCATGACCAGCCATGTATAAACGATGGTGACCGTTAATTTCATAAATCCCCAGCTCCAGAGAATAACCTGGTCGGGACTGATTTGATCAATATGGACAATTTCCATTAGTGCCTCCGGGAAGCGATGCCGTTTTGTTTATTCCGAGCCGCCGCGTAAGGATTATTTTCATTACAAAAAATCCGGCAAAAGCCATGGCGAGCCGCTCCCAATGTCCCCCCATGATAAAGTAGAAAGCCGCCAGTAATACGCTTATCCGTAGAGCGAAGCTCCCCAGCATCAGGCGCACGGGGTGTGAGCTGTCGGGAAGTTTGTTTACTGTTTTCCAGAGGGCAAGGATGTACAGCGCCCCCAGAGCCAGCCCTCCCGCGAATGCTGAGGCAAGCAACGCTATTGTAATAATGCTTAAATCATTCATTTGAGTCATCTTCTCCGCCGTCATCCTCGATAATGCTGTTGCGTACTTTTCTGATCCAGTATGTGGCATTGATGCTTCCCAGCAAGACACCCGCGATTAGAAACATCAGCGCCCATGAATACTGGCTGGGCCAGGTGCGGTCTATCCAGAGTCCCAGGGCTATCCCGACTAAAGTGGGTATTGCCACCGCCCAGCCGACAATACCGAACATTCCCAGGCCGAACCATACTGTTTGATCCTTGTGTCTGATCGCCCTCATCCGCAGCGCTTCCTTGCGGGCTACTTCATCGGCGAACTGGTCGGCGATTAACCTGCGTCTCCTGCTTGTTGTTCTTTTTATTTCGGGCATTTTATTTTAACTCCACAAAACGTCTTATTAAACTTGCTTCTAGTTTGGCCGCGGCGGAACGGACAATCTTCTCGCGCTCATCGAGCCTGTCGTACTGTTCCA
>DSAV01000066.1 GCA_011046295.1 Deltaproteobacteria bacterium
ATATTAAGGGGAACAAAAGCGTTGTTGTTGATATATAATACATATAGATAGCCAAGTGCAGGCGGAAAAGGATGAGGATATTGAGCATGTCCTGGCCTGACGGCCAAGGGAATGTTTTGAAACCGCCCCAGGTTGAAAGTTATTATTTGATTAACCTTTCATACAGTGCCTGAAGAGCGCTGTCGGCGTAAAAGTTTTGAAAACCGAAATGAAAACTTATCTGCGCCGGCCCCTGATTTATGATTTCGATATTGATGTTTTGTTCCTTCAATGCCGTTGCCGCTTCCGCGATGACCCCCGGATGATTTTTCATGCCGATGCCCACCGGGGAAAGAATGGTAATATTGTAATTGAACTCCAGCGTGTCCGGCTTGAAATCTTTTTCGATTATCTCTTTAATATCCTCCGCCGTGCCTACCATGTCGTCCTGGTTCAGAAGAATGGCAACATCATCCCTGTCTGTAGGATAATGGCAAGTTTCAATACCGTAATCTTTGATGACGCTCAAAAGGTCATGAACAAAGCCGATAGTCTCTCCGGCGCCGTCACGCTCGACATAGAGATAGGCGATGTTATCCTTGCGCGCTATGCCGACCACAACTTCCTCTGGTACGCGCTCGGAAACAATTATCGTGCCTTCCGAAGCAAGATTGTTCGTATTCCTGATGTGTATGGGGATGTTCCTTTTCTTGCAGTTAACCATCGCGTCGTAGTGAAAAACATCAAAACCCTTTGAGGAAAGAAGGCGTATCTCCTTGTAAGTCAGGCGGGGAATGACTTTTGCCTCCGCAATGTGACGCGGATCAACCTGGTAAATACCGTCCGTATCCGTCCAGTTTTCATAAAGCGCCGCTTCAATGGCGAACGCGATTTCACCTCCCGTGAAATCCGAGCCGCCACGCGAAAATACAGCCACATCCCCCTTTGCAGTTATACCGTAGAATCCGGGTATTACGGAAACACCTTCGACGCTGGTCAGCTTTTCCCTGATGTTGCGGTAGCTCACCGGGATAACATTGGCATTGGAGAAATCTTCGGAGACAAGCAACCCCATATCCTCAGGTAAAACAAGTTCCGCAAGTATGCCCTGCTTATTAAAATACCGGCTAATTATTTCGGCATTATACCTTTCGCCCCGGGAAGCGAGAAAATCTGTTTTCTTTTCTTCAGGAACTGGTTTTTTGAGGTCTTTTCCCAGTTTTTCGATAACGTCTTTCCCTTCAATAGACAGATCGGCAATCAACTTCTTGAATTTACCCACGACCTCATTATAACTCTTTTGAGCGCTGATATCCTTGTGCTGCAGCCGGAAGTGTTTGCCGTCGGTGGCGATATTTATCAGGTGATCGGTCAATTTTTCCGCGTGCGAAGAATCCTTTCCCGGCGCGGAAACGACTACATATTGCCTTTCTTTGTTTTGGGAAACAATGTCTTTTACTTTAGTTATCTGTTCGGCACAGGAAACCGACGATCCGCCGAATTTGCATACAATTGAACTTTTCATTGATTCTTCCTTTTGTTGGTCAATACCAGGTTATTTAAATGATAAAAATATTCATGAATTATGTTTGCTGCCGCCTGCGTGCCAATTCAATCATAGGCGGGATAGACGCCGTTTTCATCATGTACTTCGTCTCCTCTGAGCGCGGGATTAAAAACGCAGATAAGCCTCATTTCCTCAAAGCAGCGCAAAAGGTGCTCGTCGTGTTGGTTGAGCGCGTACATGACGCCCGGTTCAAGTAAATATTTTTTGCCGTCATTGAGAGTTTCCAACTCGCCGCTTCCCGCGACACAGTAAACCGCCTCCAGGTGATTTTTATACCATATATGTGTTTCGGTTTCGGGAAAGATTATTGTTTCATGAAAAGAAAATCCCATGCCGTCGGCTTTTAGCAGCATTCGCCTGCTGACCCAGTTGCCGTTTTGTGCCTTTACCTCTTTATCCGTTCCCACGATATCGCCGATTTTCTTGTAAATCATTGCTGGTCTCCGTGCAACATGGCTTCTTTTTTATCCAGGACGGCCTGGATGGAGTCATCAATGATGCCCAGGCCTTTTATAAGTAATTCTTCTTCTATGATGAGAGGCGGAAGAAATTTAAGAACTTCATCATCCGCGCCGGCAAGCTCGATGAGCAAGCCGCGGTTGAATGCTTCCGAGCTCACTTCAGAGCAAAGACCGTTTTCCGGAAAATGCAGACCATAGATTAGTCCTCTGCCGCGGACTTCCGGAGAATAGTCCTTATATTTTTCCGCCATCTTTTCCAGTTCTTTGCGCAGCAATTCTTCCTTATAAATGACCGCCTGGGAGAGATTTTCATTATCCCAGTAGCTTAGTACTTCGGCGGCCGCGACAAAAGCCAGGTTATTGCCCCGGAAAGTTCCGGTATGTTCACCGGGCCTCCACTGGTCAAGCTCCGGTTTAATCATTACCAGTGAAAGGGGGAGGCCGCCTCCTACGGATTTGGAAAGGGTAATAATATCAGGATGAATCCCCGCTTTTTCGAAGCTGAAAAACGAACCGGTGCGGCCGTTTCCCACCTGGATGTCATCAACGATTAATAAAATATCAAAATCGCGGCAAAGTTGTTCGACGTTGCGCAACCATTCATCGCTGGCCACATTGATGCCTCCCTCCGCTTGTATTGTTTCCAGAATAATGGCTGCGGGCAGGTCGATACCGCTGCTTTTGTCATTGAGAAATTTGTATAGATAGCGAGAAGTGTCCATGCCATCCCTGAAATAATTGTCATAAGGCATAAAGGCAACGTTGGCGCGGTTAATAAAAGCCTCGTCGCGGTAAAAGGAATTACCGGTAACCGCCATGGAACCCATGGTGAGGCCGTGGAAGGCATTGGTGAAGGCGATGACGTTTGACCTGCCTTTGACCATGCGGGCAAGCTTTAAAGCGGTTTCGACGGCGTTGGTGCCGGTGGGACCGGAAAACTGCAGCTTATATTCCATATGCCTTGGCTGCATAATAGTATAATAAAATTTTTCCAGAAAGTTTTTCTTGGCGGATGTCGCTTTGTCCAGACCGTGTAAAATTCCATCGGCCTGTATGTGTTTAATAAGGGCCTCGTTGACCAGCGGATTATTGTGGCCGTAGTTGAGCGTTCCGGCTCCGGCAAAAAAATCGATATATTCATTTTCCTGTTCATCATAGAGCATCGATCCCTTGGCTCTGTTAAAGATAGTGGGGAAATGTCTTACATAGCTTCTGACCTGTGATTCCAGTTGTTCAAAAATTCTCATGGTGATTTCTCCTTTAATTATTTTCTTTTTAAAGGTCCGATAGTAAAAAGCACTTCATCTTCGTGGGACTTTTTTCCAAAAAGGGAAGACGGGAAAAGCACCGATTCCCGCAGGAAAGCAGCGTAGTCCCGGGCGAAGGAAGAAAAAAAAGAACGTGAAGCGCTATTGGACGGTGTTACTGTTGTTTCCAGATAAGCAACCTGCGCGCAGCATGGCCGCGCGATTATTTCATCCAGCATTTTTTTTGCCGTCCCTTTGCCGCGGCAAGATTCGTCAACTACCACCTGCCAGACGAAAAGAGTCTTGCCGTCGCCAGGCTTTAGAAATCCGGAAATAAAACCGGTTATGGAATCATCTTTCTCGGCGACGATACTTGTTTCGTTGTAATAGTGGCAGAAAATGAGATAGTGATACAATGAATTGAGATCGAGCGGCGGAGACTTTTTTACAAGATTATATATTGAGCGGCCGTCTGTTATTAGCGGTTTTCGGTAAGTAATTTCTTTAAAACAAGTTTCCGTTTCCGTTTGTTCCCCGGTCATGGTGTTTCCTCTATTTTAAAGTGATAATAGACCTAATAATATTGTAATATTGGTGAATTAGATTATTATGTAAAATATGTCATGTCCTTGGCTTGCTGCAAGTTCAGCACAATCTGGCGGTCTAATTGATTGATATAATTGTATTATTCTTTTTAAAAAACGGCAGCGGAAGAAAATCAGGTTCACTATGGGAATTAGCACCGGTTGTTTCTGAGTAACAGATGAATTTTTTCCCCGGCTGTTCCTGCGTGAGCGGTCGTAATAACTTTCCTAAGTACTTGTTATTTAGAATAAAAGATATCATTGTGTGGTATTTTTTATATGAGCTTGTGTCTTTGTGTTTTGCGAGTATAGGGTAGGGTTTAGTATATGTCAATAAAAAATTCGTAAATAAATGGATGCTTTGCACTGCAATTTCAGTTATATTGAACAGTTAGTGGATTAGTTTAAATATTATCTTGACAGGAGAGCCGCTGCCGGTAGTTGCATTTTTTGTTGTCTGGAACAAAACAGCGGTTAGGAATGTCTAATATTTCAGGTATCGGAAATTGATGATTGATGACGCGGATATGGAATTTGTCCTGACGTGCCAAAAGGGCGATTCGGCTGCCTTTGAGATTCTGGTGGAAAGGCATCAAAAGAAAATGCTCAATATTGCTTATAGAATAACAGGTAATTATGACGAGGCCTGTGATGTGACCCAGGAGGCGTTCATTGCTGCTTACAAATCAATTAAAAAGTTTAAGGGAGAGGCAAGATTTTCCACTTGGCTCTACAGGATTGCAATTAATTATTCCAAAAACCATCTGAAGCGTATGGCGAAAACGGCGGGACGGGAAGTCGCCGGTGCTGATGAGCCCGGGCAAATGAAAAAGGAAGCGGGATTTTATCAGCATTTTCGGAATACGGCCAATCCGGGTGAATTGGTGGAGCAGCACGAGCGTGAAGCGTATGTGCAAAAATGCATCGCGTCTCTGCCGGAGGAATACAGAGAAGTTCTTGTTTTGCGGGATATACAGGGTTTTTCCTACGAGGATATATGTCATGTCTTAAAGATACCCGATGGAACGGTTAAATCCCGGCTTTCGCGCGCCAGAAGCGCGCTGAAAGATTGTCTGAAAAATGTAATTGGTGATTTATGAAAAATTGCAAAGATATGGGAAATAAAATTTCTTTGTATCTGGATGATGTTCTGTCTGCAGAAGATAAACGGAAATTGGAAGAGCATCTTAAAGCATGTCCGAAGTGCAGAGAAGCTTTAGCTGATATGCAAAAAGTAAAGGCCATGACCAGGGAGTTATCAGAATTAGAGCCGCCGCCGTGGTTCAAACAAAAAATCATGGCGCAAGTCCGTGAAGAAGCCCAAAAGAAAAGCTTTACCGAAAAATGGTTTTATCCTTTGCGCATTAAAATTCCTGTTCAGGTATTTGCCGCGATATTTATTGTGGTTATTGCCGTTTATGTTTACCGCGCGGGAAATGAACAGTTTAGGGAAGTAATGCCGCCCGTGGCTACCGCACCGCTTACTCAAGAACAAAAGGAAGAGCCAGCCGCAGCAGAGTATGAGCCGGCGGAAATTGCCGCGCCTCCAGCGTATAGGACAACCGATGAAGAAAAAGTCGTCGCGGGTTCAATAATATCAGATAAGCAGGATTACGCTCGGCAATTGTCCCGAAAAGAAA
The DNA here is from genome assembly GCA_011046295.1 of Deltaproteobacteria bacterium. Classification (GTDB taxonomy): domain Bacteria; phylum Desulfobacterota; class Syntrophia; order Syntrophales; family Smithellaceae; genus UBA4810. The sequence continues at coordinate 5,479 of DSAV01000066.1, forward strand.
GCAATGCCGATGCCGAAACGCCGGAGGTTAAAAGCAGATCTTTACAGGCGGTGATGGAAAAGGACGTAAGCTCTGCTCAGATGAAACAGGAAAGCCATATTATTGTATTAAGAGTATCCGACATAGACAGCGCCGCGGCGCATCTGGAAAAAATACTTGCCGAATATAACGCATCAAGGGCGAGCAAGCAGTCGACAGACGGCAAAGTTGTCTTTCGGGCGGAAATAGGCAAAGAAAACTTGAAAGATTTTATACAAAAATTAAAAACACTTGGTGTGATTGAAAATAAAGTTTCGGCTGATGTTGATGCCTTGGAACAGATTCCAGTGGTGATTGAAATCCAGGATCAGTAGTTTTAGAAAAGATTATCATTTTTCTTTAAATGACAAGATGAAGTATTCACTTCCGTTCAGCAGTCTAAACCTGTCATCCCGCTACGCATTTTATAGTACTGTAATACAGCCGCTATCGAGCGAGCGGCACGTTCGGGGTCCTGATAAATGGGCACACCCCGGTCAAGGAGTGACCTTACCAGCTTTTCCTGA